>PKTQ01000147.1 GCA_002869085.1 Hyphomicrobiales bacterium
ACGCGCGAGAGAAATGGTGCTGCTGGAGTGATTTGAACACTCGACCTCTCCCTTACCAAGGGAGTGCTCTACCCCTGAGCTACAGCAGCATGGCCATTTCAGCGGCGGGGAGCCTTGGTAGGCCCTAGTCCCCGGCTTCATGTATGATACGCCCTCACCCTTGCCGGCTCTTGCCTCACGGCCGGGGCCTTCTTAAGTTCGGGTTGTCGCCACATGAATTGCAAGGACGGTGTGCGCCGCTTGAATTCGCGGGGCATAACTGCCACAGCCTGACCGCCGGTGCAAGAGGAATAGATGACCCAGAACCGCCAGAACCCAAAAAAACCCGCATCCGGGACCAAATCCGAAGCCCGGCGCCAGCGCCAGGCCGCGGCGCTCAGGGCCAATCTGCGCCGGCGCAAGGCAGGCGACAGGCCGGCAGCGGACCCGGCCGCGCCGCCGGCGGACGCGGGGGACGGCGAATGAGCGGGAGCGGGACGGCGGCGGCGCTTGTGCCGTCCGGCGCCATCGCCTAAAAGAGGGCAGGTTTAGCTGATATGCCGGGTGGGCGAGAAGGTTTCGGCCATGGCCGGCTCCTGCCGGGGGGGCGAAGCGCTCCGCCAGCCGCGCGGCGCCATGGAATGGATTAGGGACGAGCATGGATAGAATCCGGATTACCGGCGGACGCAGGCTGAACGGGCGCATCCCGATCAGCGGCGCCAAGAACGCGGCCCTGCCGCTGCTGATCGCCGGGCTGCTGACCCGGGACACGCTGACACTGAGCAATGTGCCGGATCTGGCGGATGTGCGCCTGCTGTCGCGCATTCTCGGCAATCACGGCGTCGATATCACCATTGCCGGCAAGCGTGCCGGGCAGAAGGCCGGCGCCGGCCAGACCCTGCGCATCGACGCGGCCGAGATCGTCGATACCACGGCGCCCTATGAGCTGGTGTCGAAAATGCGGGCCAGCTTCTGGGTTCTGGGGCCGCTGCTGGCGCGCTGCGGCGCGGCGCGGGTATCGCTGCCGGGCGGCTGCGCCATCGGCACGCGGCCGGTCGATCTGTTTCTGAACGGCATGAAGGCGCTGGGCGCCGAGGTGGAGATTGACGCGGGCTATGTGATCGCCAGCGCCAAGGGCGGGCTGAAGGGGGCGAATATCTCGTTTCCCAAGGTTTCGGTGGGGGCGACCCACACGCTGATGATGGCGGCGACCCTGGCGGAGGGCCAGACCCGGCTGATCAACGCCGCCTGCGAGCCGGAGGTCACCGATGTGGCCGAATGCCTGAACAAGATGGGCGCCAAAATCAGCGGCATCGGCACGCCGGAGCTGATTATCGACGGGGTCGAGGCCCTGCACGGGGCGCGCCACACGGTGCTGCCCGACCGGATTGAAACCGGCACCTATGCGATGGCGGTGGCGGCGGCGGGCGGCGAGGTGACGCTGACCGGCACAAGAGCCTCGCTGCTGGACAGCGTGATCGAGGTGCTGCAGCGGGCCGGGGTGACGGTCGAGCCGACCAATGACGGCATGCGGGTTTCGCGCAACGGCGCCGCCCTGAAGCCGGTGAAGGTCAGCACCGCGCCCTATCCGAAATTTCCCACCGACTGCCAGGCGCAATTGATGGCGCTGATGACCCTGGCGGAGGGGGATTCGCAAATTCAGGAAACCATTTTCGAGAACCGGTTCATGCATGTGCAGGAGCTGGCCCGGCTCGGCGCCGGCATCACGCTTGACGGCGACACCGCCACGGTACATGGCGGACGGCCGCTGACCGGTGCGCAGGTGATGGCCACCGATCTCAGGGCCTCGGTGTCGCTGGTGATCGCCGGACTGGCGGCCGAGGGCGACACCATCATCAACCGGGTCTATCACCTTGACCGGGGCTTCGAGAATCTGGAAAGCAAGCTGAGCGCCTGCGGCGCCGATATCGAACGCCTGTCGTCCTGAACGGAACACTTTGAACCGGAGCCTGACCCCCGTGAGCGAACAACTGAAACTGGCCGCCCTCGACACCAGCGATCTCGAGGTGATCGCCGCCCATCTGCAGGACGCGGTGATGCTGATCGGCGATATGCGCTTCGATCCCAAAGCCGGCAATATCATTTTTCTGCTGAACCGCTTCGACTGGAGCCATGGCGGCGATGACAGCCAGCCCTATCGGCGGCGCCAGACCGCGCTGCAGTTCGACCGGGTACGGCGGGTGCGCTCGCGCAAGATTCGCATGGACGCCAAAATGGCGGTGCTGTCGCTGCTGAACATCGCTTTTGAGCAAAATGACGCCCCGTCCGGCCTGGTGCGGCTGGTCTTTTCCGGCGGCGGGGAGATCGAGCTTGATGTGGAATGCATCGAGGCGCGGCTATCGGATACCGGCCCGGAATGGGAGACCGCCTCAAAGCCCGATCATGACGATCAGGACCGGGTGGACGGCGCCATGGCCACCATCCCCGATGCGGCAATGAAGGATTAGGCCCATGGTGTACAGGCTGGATATGAGCGCGGATGGTTTCGAGCGCGAATTCACCGCATTTCTGGGCACCAAGCGCGAATCCTCGGCGGATGTGAACGCGGCGGTGGCGGCCATATTGTCGGATGTGCGCGCCCATGGCGACCGGGCGGTGCGCGATTATACCAAGCGCTTCGACCGGTTGGAGCTACCCAAGGGCAGGATGGCGCTGAGCGGCGAGGCCATCGCCGAGGCGGCGGCCAGTTGCGAGGCCGAGACGCTGGAGGCGCTCCGGCTGGCCTATCGGCGCATCAAAAGCTATCACGAAAGACAGCGCCCCGAGGATGCGCGCTTCACCGACGAGGTGGGGGTCGAGCTCGGCCATCGCTGGACCCCGGTGCAGGCGGTTGGGCTTTATGTGCCGGGCGGGGCGGCGAGCTATCCAAGCTCGGTTCTGATGAACGCCATTCCGGCGCTGGTGGCCGGGGTGGAGCGGATCGCCATGGTGGTGCCCTCGCCGGACGGCGCCCTGAACCCGCTGGTGCTTGCGGCGGCCGAACTGTGCGGCATCACCGAGATCTACCCGATTGGCGGCGCCCAGGCGGTGGCGGCGCTGAGCTATGGCACCGAAACCATCGCCCCGGTGGACAAGATCGTCGGCCCCGGCAATGCCTATGTGGCGGCGGCCAAGCGCCAGGTGTTAGGCACGGTCGGCATCGACATGATCGCCGGACCGTCGGAAATCCTGGTGCTGGCGGACCGGGACAATGACCCGGCCTGGATCGCGGCGGATTTGCTGTCCCAGGCCGAGCATGACGAGGTGGCCCAGTCGGTGCTGATCACCGACGATGGGGATTTCGCAGGCCAGGTCGAGGCGGAGATCGAGGCCCAGCTCGCCACCCTGCCCCGGGGCGCCACCGCGCAGAAGAGCTGGCAGGATTACGGCGCGGTGATCATGGTGCCTTCGCTCACCGCCGCCCTGCCCCTGGTGGACCGCATCGCGCCCGAACATCTGGAAATCGCCACCGCGGACCCCGAAGCGCTGATGGCGGGCATCCGCAATGCCGGGGCGATCTTTCTGGGGCGGATGACCCCGGAAGCGGTCGGCGATTATGTGGGCGGCTCCAATCATGTGCTGCCGACCTCGCGCAGCGCCCGCTATTCCTCGGTGCTGAATGTGCTTGATTTCATGAAGCGCACATCGATTTTGAAATGCAGCGAAGCGGCGCTCAGGGCGATCGGCCCGGCGGCGGTGACCCTGGCCGAAGCCGAGGGGCTGGACGCCCATGCCCGTTCGGTGGCTGTGCGGCTCAATGCGCGGCGTGTATCATGACCGGATGATGGACGGGGCGGCATGACAGAGCGTGAGGGCGGCATAACCCGGCAGCAGGCCGACACAGCGTCCGGCGATTGTCTCAGCCATGTCACCCTCGATGAGCGCCTGATCAACCCCCTGTCCCATGACAGCGGCCGCGACCGCAAGATCGCCATCTATGATCTGCTGCAGGAAAATCACTTCAAGGTGGTGGGCGGGCCGGGCGGACCCTATAAGCTGCATATCGACAAACAGGAAAACCGGCTGATCCTGACCATCTCCGCCAATTCGGGCGCCTATTCACGCACCCTCATCCTTTCGCGCTCGCCGTTCCGGCGCATCATGAAGGATTATGACGCCCTGCTGGAAAGCTATAACGACGCCATCCGCCACGCCCCGCCGAGCCGGATTGAGGCGATCGACATGGGCCGTCGCGGCCTGCATGACGAAGGCAGCCGCATCCTGCAGGAGCGGCTCGAGGGCAAGGTGATCATCGACTTCGCCACCGCCAGACGGCTGTTCACGCTGATCTGCGCCGTGTTCTGGAAGCGCTGAGCCATGTTCCCGGTATCCGATACGCTCCCCTCGGCGGTGCTGTTCGCCTGCACTCACAACGCGGTTCGCTCGCCGATGGCGGAGGGGCTGCTGCGCTATCTGCTCGGGCACAGGATCTATGTCACCTCGGCCGGGGTGCGGGCCGGTGAGGTCGACGGCTTCGCCATCGCCGCCATGGAGGAGCTTGGCATCGATATCAGCGAGCATGAGCCGATTTCGTTTCAGGACCTGCACGACACTTCGTTCGATCTGGTGATCTCGCTCTCGCCCGAAGCCCAGCACCAGGCGGTCGAGCTGACCCGCACCATGGCGGTCGATATCGAATACTGGCCGACTTTCGACCCCTCGCTGACCGAAGGCTCGCGCGATCAGCGGCTCGATTCCTACCGGCAGGTGCGTGATTCGCTGATGGAGCGAATCAAGCGCCGTTTCAGCCCGCCGGCCCCGGCCAATCCGTAAAAACCACCCGCTCCGGCGCGGCGAATTCACCACAGATTGGCTTTTTTCCAACCAGTACTTGATTTTCCGGCGCTTGCCGCGCATTCTCCGGCGCAATATCCCAAGGAAGAGTATATGGCCAAGGAAGAATTACTTGAATTTCCAGGTGTGGTGACCGAGCTGCTGCCCAATGCAACATTTCGGGTGAAGCTGGAAAACGACCACGAGATCATCGCCCATACGGCCGGTAAAATGCGTAAGAACCGTATTCGGGTGCTGGCCGGCGACAAGGTTCTGGTGGAAATGACGCCCTATGATTTGACCAAGGGCCGGATCACCTACCGTTTCAAATAGCGCATGAGCAGCGAACCGACACGGCTCATATTGGCGAGCGCCTCGCCGCGCCGCTTGGCGCTGCTTGAGCAAATGGGCATCATTCCGGACCGACTGCTGCCGGCGGCGGTGGATGAAACCCCGGCGCCGCGCGAATTGCCGCGCAGCCTGGCCAAAAGGCTGGCCCGGGCCAAGGCGATGGCAGCGCGGGAGATCCTGCGCGAGGAGGACGAAGAACCGGCCTTCGTGCTGGCCGCCGATACGGTGGTGGCGGTCGGACGGCGCATCCTGCCCAAACCGGACAATGTGGAACAGGCGGCCGATGCGCTGTCGCTGCTGTCTGGGCGCAATCACCGGGTCTATAGCGCCCTGTGCCTGATCACCCCCGAGGGCAAGATCCGCCAGAAAATCAACGAAACGCGCCTGCGCTTCAAGCGCATCGGTAAGGATGAGTTCGAGGCCTATATGGCCAGCGGCGAATGGCGCGGCAAGGCCGGCGGCTATGCCATCCAGGGTTTTGCCGGCAGCTTCGTGATCCGCCTGGCCGGTTCCTATAGCGGGGTGATGGGCCTGCCGCTTTACGAAACCCATATCATGCTGCAGGGAGCGGGCTATCCGGTCACCAAGGGCTGGCAGGACCTCTAATGGCCCGGCCGGACCACCGGCAACCGCACTAAACGCCCGAAAGCCCGCACCCATGACCCAGCATATCTTCATCAATGGCGGCGTTTTTGAAACCCGGCTGGCGCTGATGGCCGGGGAGCGGCTGGTGGAATGCCGGCACCTGCCCTTCGGCGCGGCCGATCAGTTTGCGCCCGCACCGCTGCCCGTCGCCGGCACATTGTGCCTGGGGCGCATCACCCGGATGGCGGCGGAACTGGAGGCGGCTTTCGTCGATATCGGCTTTGAGGCGCCGGGTTTTTTACCGGTGTCGGCGATGCCGGCGGGGGCGCGGCCCAGCGAGGGGGCGCTGCTGGCGGTGCGAATCGCCAAATCCGCATTTGATGACAAAGGACCAAAGCTCAGCGCCCGGCTCAGCCCGGAACAGAGCGCGCTTGCCCGCCCGCATCTGAGCGCGGGGAGCGCCCGCCC
>PKTQ01000028.1 GCA_002869085.1 Hyphomicrobiales bacterium
CGATATCTTTCTCTTCCGCTATTGAATTCCGGCTCTAGATCACTGGCATGCCGGTGAACCAGGGATGCAAGAAAATCAGCAGCCCGGTCACCAGCACCGCACCCACCAGCATCACCGCTTCGCGGCCCCAGCTCCACGGCGCCCCCGGGCTCTGGCGGGCGCCGTCGCGGGCATTGATGCCAAATATGGAGATCAGCGCCCACAGGCCGAGACCGCCGAACAGAATCAGAGAGCGGCTGTCGCCATTGACCAGCAGATGGGCGCCGGCCCAGACCAGCACGCCGGTCAGCATGGGGTGGCGGATCAGAAGGCGGATGCGGCTGCGGCTTTTGGCGGCGGCGAACAGGACGATGGCGAGAAACACCAGCAGCATCATCAGATGGCGCACGAAACCCGGCAGCTGATAGAGCAACACGGGATCGGTATGGCGCCAGCCATAGACGATGATACCGATCGACGCGGCGATGGCCAGGGCGAAAACGCCCTTATAAGGCCCCTCGCCCATCGCGGATATGACCCGCGCCCGGGGCCCTGGCAGGAACACCGGGATAAAATGCACCATCGCCCATAGCAACACTCCCAAAGCCAGATAGATCATCACCGCCCTCCTCAAATTCTTGACTGAATGCTTTCATGTGTGCACGCGGCGGCGGCGTGACAAGGCCGGGCTGGGCGGATCGTCGTTTTTGCGCCTCAGGCAGCGCGCACATCACCGCCCCCTGAGGCGAGGCTCAGTCAGGCAGTAACCGCCTGGCTAGCGGGCTTTTTTGCCCTTCAGCTTCTTATAGGTGATGTTGAGAATCTCGCGGGTACCGCCGCCCTCTTTCACCGGCGCCATGACGCTATAGACGATACGGCCGTTTTTCTTCGGGGTCAGGCTGGCCTGGTTGACGGTCTTGCTGAAATTCTTCTTCATGTTGACCTTCAGCGCGCCGTCGGGTTTGATCTTGCCCCAGATCTTGCCGATAACTTCTCCGGCGCCGTTGATCGCTTCGCCGATGCAATCGCCCCGGGTCTTGCCCGGCCGGATCCGGAACGCGCCGCTGACCGCGAAATCGCCGCCCCAGCAGGTATATCTCTGTTCGAATTCACGGCCTTTTTTCAGCCAGTTATGGGTGCCCTTACACGAGACAACCTCTTTTTCTTCGCTGTTCTTGCGCCGGCCGAAGCCCCTGCCCTTCCAGGCGCCGGTATAGGGATTGAGCTGCTCGTAGAACCAGTTGCCCCCGCCCGGGGCCGCCTTGACGGCATCCGCCGGCAGCAGGAGGCACAAACCCGCCGTCAAACCCATTGCGGCGCCCCGCAGCCATTTCCCAGCGCCTGTGTTCATTTTGACGTCTCCCGGATCACCGTTTTCAGAATCGACGGCAACACTAGCATAGCTCCCAGCACCGCCACACTGAGAATCAACACGGTCAGGCGGCCATAAATCTGCACCATGGGCAGATGGCTGAGCATGGTCACCCCGATGCCGGCGGCCAGAATGACCGTGGTCAGCACCAGCACCGGCCCGACCGTGGCCAGGACCGAGGTGATGGCGTCATCGACCGACAGGCCGTTTTCGCGCTCGAGCCGGAAGCGGTGCAGGAAGTGAATGGTGTTGTCGACCGCGATCCCGAAAGCGATGGTGAAGGCGACGATGCTGGTGAATTGCAGCCCCTGGCCGAACAGATAGAGCGCACCGCCGGCAATGGCGATGGGGAGCACATTGGGCAGGACGGCGTAGAGCGAAAACCGCCAGGACCGGAAGCAGAAACCAATGAGGAAGATGTTGAACAGCATGGCCAGCCCCAGCGAGCGGTTGAGCAGGCCGATCATGCGATGGGTGGACACCGCCGATATGGCCGACAGGCCGGTGACGGCGATTTCGGCCTCGGGATAGGCGCTGCGCAGGGGCTGCAGGCGCTGTTCCAGATCGGTGATCACCGGCAGGAAGCGGCTGGCTTCCGGGGCTTTGAGAAATCCGGTGATCAGGGCGGCATGATGGGGAAAGGAGATGATGCGGCTGCCGGTCGGGCTGTCGTTTTTCTGCATATGATCGAACAGGCGCTGCTGCTGCGCCTTGTTACCCTGCCCGAGCCAGTCCAGCACCGTTTCGAGCGACCACACCGCGCGGATGATGCTGGTTTCGGCCATCACCCGGTGCGCATCGCGGATCAGCGCCAGGGTGCGCTCGCCCCGCATGTCCTGGGTCTTGGGCCATTGCAGATAGATATAGAGCGAGCTTGCGCCCGACAGATTGTCGTCCACCTTTTCGATTGCCTTCACGGTCGGGTTGCCGTCGGGCAGATATTCCTTGGACAGGAAATAAGGCTTGTTGAAGCTGTGCAGCACAAGGGCAAGGATGGCCACCATGGCACCGGCCGCGAAGATCACCTTTGGCGCCCGGTGCACCAGATAGGCGGCGCGCACGCAGATTTTGCCGATGGTCTGGCGGACCAGATTATTGCGCGGATGGGGCGGCTCGGGATCGACGATCAGCCCGGCGGCCACCGCCGGCGCGGCCAGCAGCACCACCAGCAGGCTGAACATGGCCCCGGCGGCGGCAAGCAGGCCGAAATTGACGATATATTGCTGCCCGGCCAGCACCAGCGACAACAGGGCGATGGCGGTGGTTAAAGTGGCCAGTACAGTGGCCGGACCGACCTCGAGCAGGGCGTTGCGCATGGCCGGCACCACCTCCATGCCCAGCGCCAGATAGCGGCGGAGCGCAAACAACATATGCACCGAGTTGGTGAAAGCGATCACCATCACCAGGGTCGGCACCACATTGGTCAGGGCATTGACCGAAAAGCCGGCCCAGCCCATCAGGCCATAGAGCCAGATCGAGGCCAGGAAGGGCGGCAGGCTGGCCAGCAGCACATAGCGGAAATTGCGGAAGAAGATCCATGAGATCAGCACCGCCAGCGACATGCCCAGCAGCTTGAACAGGAACTGATCGCGCACCAGCTCGTCTATGACCTGGGAATAGAGCGCCGGCTTGCCGGCCAGGGTGTAATTGAGCCCGGTGCCGTCAATGGTGTCGCGCACGAAGGTCTCGATTTCGGCGAACAGATCCTTGCGCTCGGGGCCGTTGAGGCGGGCCGGGTCGAGCGAGATGATATAGAGGGTCATGCGCCCATTGGCGGAGAGCAGCTTGCCCTGCACCAGCGGATGGGAGGTGACCCGGTCCCGCAGGGCGGTCATGTCCCCGATCTCGCCGAGATCGGCCGGGAATAGCGGGCTGAGATGGCCCTTCTCATCGGGCTTACGGCGCAGGGAGAAGATCGACACAACCCCCTTCACCCCCTTGATGAAATTCATGTCGAGCTGCAGATCGCGCAGGGCCTCGAGCCGCTCGGGCGTGAACAGGCCGGCGGCGTCCGTGCCGTCATCCTCGATGATCAGTTGCAGATCAAGCTCGCTGCCGGGGAAAATCCGCGTCATGCGCTCGAAAGTGGCGAAAATGGCGGTGTCGCCCCGGAACACGTCGCGAATATCGGCGCTGAACCCGACCTTGCCGACCCCGGCGCCCAGCACCAGGGTGATCAGGATCAGCAGCGCGACGGTCAGGCGCGGCGCTCGCAAGGCCAGAAGGCCGAGCCGCTCAATGCCGAAGCCGGATGATTTGAAAATATACGCAAATCCCATGACAGCAGGCAGGTCAGCTCCTCGACGCAAGGCGGCCCCTGCCGACGGCCGGCGCGGCTCCTTCATGAGCTTACATACACCTTTGCGCCCGTGGATGCCAGATATCTACGCGGGGCAAGAGGCTTGCCCCCCGAGGGCGGGCGGGTGTATGGCTGCTTGTCTGAAATCTATCGATATGAGGATTGTGCCATGCGCTTCATGTTCCTGGCCCTGGCTGGCCTGTTGTCCCTGACCTTTAGCGCGCCGGCCCATGCCGATGACGGTGTCATCACCCTGCGCGTGCATCATTTTCTCGGCCCCAAATCGGCAACCCACGCCAGGATGATCGTGCCCTGGGCGCGGCGGATCGAGCAGCGCATGGGCGGTAAGGTGCGGTTCGAGATCTACCCCTCCATGACCCTGGGCGGTAAGCCGCCGCAACTGATCAACCAGGCCAGGGACGGCATTGTCGATATTGTCTGGACCCTGGCGGGCTATACCGCCGGGCGTTTTGTGCGCACCGAGGTGTTCGAGCTGCCAACCGTGCATGAGGGCGATCCGGTGGCCACCAATCTGGCGATTGCCGAACTTTATGACTCGCAATTGGCCCGCGAATATAAGGGGCTGCACAAATTGCTGATCCATGTGCATCAGGGCCAGGCCTTTCACATGCGCACCCCGCCGATCAACAAGCTGGAAGACCTTAAGGGCTTGAAACTGCGCACCCCCAACCGCACCGGCGGCTGGATGATCGAGGCGCTGGGCGCGGCGCCGGTGGGCATGCCGGTGCCGGCGGTGCCGCTGGCGCTGTCGCGCGGGGTGGTCGACGGGGCGCTGCTGCCGTTTGAAGTGACGCTGCCGCTGAGGATTCATGAGATGGTGAAGAGCCATATGGAGTTTCCCGGCGGGGTGCGTTTTGGCACGGCGGTGTTCCTGTTCATGATGAACAAGGCCCGCTATGAGGGGCTGCCGGCCGATCTCAGGGCGGCTATCGATGCGGAATCGGGCGAGGATTTCGCCCGCGAGATGGGCAAATTATGGCTGGCCGAGGAAGACCGGGGGCGCAAGGCGGCGATTGAATATGGCAATCCGGTGACGGTGCTGAGCCCCGAGGAGACCGCCCGCTTTCGCGAGGCCATGACCCCGGTGCTGACCCGCTGGCTGAAAGAGACGGGCACGCAAGGCCTCAGCCTGATCAAGCAGGCGCGCGCCGCCATCGCCCGGCATTCGGGACAATAAGCGTGTGGCCGGGGGGGCTGAGAGCATTCATCGCCCGGGCGGCGCGGCTGTGGGCGGGGCTGGGCGGCGCGGCGCTGGCGGCGCTGGTGCTGATCACCGCCTATGACGTGCTGGCCGGCAAATTGCTGGGCCGGCCCTTTGCCGGCACCTATGAGCTGGCGGCGATTCTGGCCGGCATTTCGATTTTCGCTTTTTTTCCGCAGGCGCAGATGGCGCGGGCGCATGTGTCGGTGGATTTTCTGATGAACCATGCCGGGCGGCGCCTCAACGGAGCGGTAAGCGCGCTCGGCTCGCTGGCCTTTCTGGCGCTGGCGCTGTTTCTGGCCTGGCGCATGAGCCTCGGCGGGCTCGACAATTGGCGCACCGGGGAAACCACGCCGATCTTAAGCATTCCGATCTGGTGGCCCTATCCGCTGGTGCTGGCCTCACTGCTGCTGTGGGCGCTGGCGGCGGCAAGCTGCCTGGCCGAGGACATTGACAGGGTGCGGGCCGGAAGATGAGCGGAACCGAAACCGGCGCGCTGACCCTGGCGGTGATGCTGGCGCTGATCTTTCTGCGGGTGCCGATCGCCCTGGCAATGATCCTGGCGGCGGGGGGCGGCATTCTGGTGCTGTCGGGCCCCACCGTGCTGCTGGCCCAGAGCAAGACTTTGGCCTGGGATATTTTCGCCAGTTACGATCTGTCGGTGGTGCCGCTGTTTCTGCTGATGGGCCATCTGGCGACCCGGGCGCAATTGAGCCGCGATCTGTTTCGCGGCGTGCATGCGCTGGTGGGCAATCTGCGCGGCGGGGTGGCGATTGCCGCCATCGGCGCCTGCGCCGGTTTCGGGGCGGTGTGCGGCTCGTCGCTGGCCACCGCCTCGACCATGGGCAAGGTGGCGCTGCCGGAGCTGAGGCGGCTGAAATATGACACCGGGCTGGCCACCGGGGCGCTGGCGGCGGGCGGCACGCTCGGTATTCTGATCCCGCCATCGGTGGTGCTGATCCTCTATTCGGTGATCGTGGACGCCAATATCGTCACCATGTTCATGGCCGCCATGCTGCCGGGGGCGCTGGCGGTGATCGGCTTTGCGCTGGTGGTGGCGATCGAAGTGCGGCGGCGGCCCGAGGCCGGCCCGCCGGGCGGGCAGCTGACCGGGGCGGAGCGGCGGCGCCATGTGGCCGGGCTCATCCCCGTGACGCTGATTTTCGGGGCGGTGATCGGCGGGCTTTATGGCGGCTGGTTCACCCCGACCCCGGCCGCCGCCATGGGGGTGCTGCTGACCGGGCTTTACGGGCTTATTGGGCGCAAGCTGAGCGC
>PKTQ01000276.1 GCA_002869085.1 Hyphomicrobiales bacterium
GGGCAGGATCGGCAGACAGGTTAAATGTCCTAAAATCTATTCCATGATCTCAAAGCTGTGGGTGATGTCGGCGGTCTCCCCCAGCATGATCGAGGCCGAGCAATATTTCTCCGCCGAAAGCTCGATGGCCCGCTTGACCAGCGCTTCCTTGATATTGTCGCCCTTCAGCCGGAAATGGACATGGATTTTGGTGAACACTTTGGGGTCTTCTCCGGCCCGCTCCGCCTTGAGCTCGATATTGAAATCGCTGAGGCCGGCCCGTCCCTTGTTCAGAATCTGCACCACATCAAAGGCGGTGCAGCCGCCCATGCCGAGCAGCAGCATTTCCATCGGCCTTGGCCCCTGATTGGCGCCGCCATGTTCCGGTGGGCCGTCCATCACCACGGTGTGACCGCTGCCTGAATGGGACTCAAAACAAAAATCCCCTTTCCATTCAATGCTCGCTTCCATAATCCCTCCCAAATCAGATGATGGCCTCATTAAAGGCGAAACGCCGCGCCGCGCCAAGCCCCTTTTGGTCGCAATCCGTCTCAGGCGACGGGCATATTGTCGATAAGCCGGGTTGAACCCAGAAACACCGCCGCGAACAATCGGGCCTGGCCTTTGCCGGGCCGGCTCACCGGCTCCAGGGTGGCCGCGTCCCGCGCTTCCAGATAGTCGATGCGGTCAAACCCGCCGCGCAGCAGCACCTGTTCGGCGTCTTCGAGCGCCTCGGATATATCAACGCCGCCGGCGATGCGCGCGGCGGTGCGGCGCATTTCCTTGTTGAGGCTGCGGGCAATCGCCAGTTGTTCTTCGCTCAGATAGGCATTGCGCGAGGAGAGCGCCAGCCCTTCCTCGTCGCGCATGATCGGCCCGCCGAGGATCCGCACCGGCAGGCCGAGATCGGTGACCAGCCGCCGGATGACCTGCAATTGCTGGTAATCCTTTTCGCCGAAAATCGCGATGTCTGGCGCTGTGTGCACCAGCAGCTTGGTGACGATGGTGGCGACCCCGGCGAAATGATGCGGGCGCGAGAGCCCGCACAGGCATTGGGTCAGCGGCCCGTCCACATGCACGCTGGTGGCGGCGCCTTCGGGATACATGGTCTGGGCGCGCGGCGCATAAATGAGATCGCACCCCTCGCTGGCCAGCTTTTGCCGGTCGTCCTCCATCTGGCGCGGATAGCTTTCATAATCCTCACCCGGACCGAACTGAGTTGGGTTGACGAAAATGCTGGCGATGACCCGCCGGGCCTCGGCCCGCCCCAGACGCACCAGCGACAGATGCCCTTCATGCAGCGCCCCCATGGTCGGGACCAGCGCGCTCGTCTCGCCCGCCGCCTTCCAGCGGCCCATATGGCGGCGCAGTTCTTCAGGCGTGGTGACTATGGCGGGTGCGTTGGTCATCATGCTCATCATATAGTCCCTCGCGGCCCGCTTCGCCAGCCGCGTTTACCAAATCTTAAGAAAGCCCGCCGGCTGTCAGGGGTTCGTGATAAAACAGCTTTTGCGAGCATGGCCTGGCAGGTTCAAGAGTAAAGGGTGGGGCCTCAATCATGTCTGAAAGAAAACCGGCGCATGTTGTCGTTTTCGGCAATGAAAAAGGGGGCTCGGGCAAGTCCACCCTGGCGATGCATGTGATCACCGGCCTGTTGCGGGCCGGCTATTCTGTGGCCTCGGCTGATCTCGACATCCGCCAGCGCAGCCTGACCCGGTTTCTGGAAAACCGCCATCAACAGGCCAGACGCCGCGGCCTCAGCCTGCGCTCGCCGGCCCATGCCGCCCTGCAGGGCTGCGCCGAGGGGCGCCAGACCCTGCGCGAGGAGCGAGAATTCGCCGAATTCGCCGAGGCGGTGAGCTGGATGGAATATAATTACGACTTTCTCATCCTCGACACGCCGGGCAGCGACAGCTATCTGTGCCGTCTCGGCCATGCCATGGCCGACACATTGGTCACCCCGGTCAATGACAGTTTCATCGATTTCGATGTGATCGCCCGCCGCGCCGGCCAGGGCCGGGGTAGGCTCGAAGCCAGCCAGTATTCCAGGATGGTCGCCAAGGCCCGCCGCAAGCGGCGCGAGGCCGATGGCGGCGAGATCGACTGGATCGTGGTGCGCAACCGCCTGTCGAGCATCCAGGCCAATAACAAGCTCCGGGTCGGCAGCGAGTTGCAGGCCGCGTCATCCCATATCGGCTACCGCACCGCCGAGGGCTTTGGCGAGCGGGTGATCTATCGCGAGTTGTTTCCGCGCGGCCTGACTCTGTTCGATGTTTTCGACCGGGACTCCGGCGTCAGGCCCACCATGTCCCATGTCTCGGCCCGCCATGAAGTGCGCCGCCTGATCGATGCCCTGCGCCTGCCCACCGGCAAGGCGCGCCGCCTGCCGGCAATCGATCCTTTGAAAACCAGCATCCCGGCCTGATTTCCCACCAATTGATGCGCGGGGGAGGGCAGGATCGGCATACTGTGTAGAAAAGACACGCGCCCCCGCTCAGGGCCAAATCCTTGGCCCGAGGCAAATAAAGCGAGCGGGCCGGAACCGACTATCACGTGAACAACCCAAGCTCACCCGCCCACCGCCCTTAAGTCACACTCCGGCAGTTATGGCTAAACGCGGGCAAGGGTACCTCCGGACGAGGCGCAGCCGAGGACTAGCGACCAAGCGGGAGCGCAGCCCTAGCGGCGCTTGAGCGTCACAGCCCGAAGGGCGAAAAAGAGCGTAGAGAGGAATAGCCGCGAGGAAAAAACTTTAATTCTTCAGCACAATGCAGGGGATGCCCTTGCGCTTCAGGGTCGAACAGGCGCGGCTGGCGGTGTGCTTGCTGCGCAGGCCAAAACGCGCCCGGTAAATGGTGGAATCGCCCTTGTCCACTTCCTGGGTGAAGCCCGGCATGCCCCTGAGCAGCGCCGCCGCCGCCAGACGCACGGTCTTGACCCGGTCGACGGCCAGGCCCTTATCCGCATAGGCGCCGACCTGAATGTTCCACGGATCGTCATTCACCGGCTCGGGCGCTTTGCGCGCTTTCGGTACGGCGGCGACCGAAGCGGCAATCGGGCGCGGCACGGGCCGCGAAGCGGGGCGCTTGGCCGCAATCGAGCCGGTGCGCCAATCGCTGCCGCGCGTGGCGCCTAATGAGGGCTGATAGGCCACCCGCACCGGCATCGCCGCGCCGCTCTGGCCGAGTGCGGCACTGGTGTCGGAAATATTGGCGTCAATCACTGTTGGCTTGCTGACAATGGCGGTGATCTTGCGGGTCAGTAGCCGGTCCTGCAGATTGCTCTGCGGATCGCGCCGCAGCAGTTTCACCACATGGCGCCGCGGGCTTTTCGGCGCGGCGCGGCGGGCCAGCTTCGAGGCGCCCCGGCGCGGCGACCAGGCCACGGCCCGGCGCAGCGAGCGGTCCAGCACCGCGCGCATATAATTATCGCGCTTGCGCGAGGTGGCCCCGCCCAGCACGGCGGCGAACACATGGCGCCGGCCGCGCTTGACCGATGTGGTCAGGTTGAAGCCGGATGCCCGTGTATAGCCGGTCTTGATGCCTTCCATGCCCGCATAACGCCCGAGCAGCCGGTTATGATTGCGGTAATTATGGCCACGGAACCGGAATGTGCGGATTTTGAAATAGGGGAAATATTCCGGAAAATCGCGGCGGATCGCCTGGGCCAGCTTCACCATGTCGCGCGCCGTGGTGACCTGGCCGGAATTGGGCAGCCCATTGGCGTTGCGGAACACCGTATTGCGCATGCCGAGCCGGCGGGCGGTCCGGGTCATGCGCTGGGCAAAGCGGTATTCGGAGCCGGAAATATGCTCCGCCACCACCACCGCCACATCATTGGCCGATTTGGTGATCAGCGCCTTGATCGCATCGATGGTGCGGATGGTCTGGCCCGGCTTCAGGCCCAGCTTCGAGGGGGCCTGCCCCGAGGCGCGGCGCGAGAAGCGCATGCGGGTATGTTTGTTGACGCGGCCCTTGCGCATTTCTTCGAACAGCACATAGAGCGTCATGATCTTGGTCAGCGAGGCCGGATAGCGCCGGGAATCCGCATAGCGCGAATACAGCACCTTGCCGGTGTGTCCGTCCACCGCCAGTGCCGCCATCGGGGCGCGTGCCGCCGCCTCAAACCCGAACGGGGTAAGCCCGAGACCGGCGCACAGCGCCAGCGCGGCAACCATCGACTTGAGAGAAAGGGGCTGGGTGTTGAGTCCGGACATGCTGATGTCTCCCGTGACGCAGAACAGATGTGGGAGATATCGTCGATCGGGCGCGCGGCCTGCCCGTGCCCGCAATCCAAATGCTCTGGCTCAACGATCCTCCAATTCAGAATGCTAGAGCCCAGCCGCTAAAAAACGGTAAACCGGATTCGGAATATTTCCATTCTGGTACATCCCGGCTACACTCGGCCAACCATGTCGGCTCACGGGATTTTGCATGTTCTCCCTTCAAAGATTCGATTATGATCCTATCTAACCAGACGTGATTCAAAAAAAGGGTTCCACGTGACGATCATGCTGAACAGCCGGAACAAGCACACCGTCGTAAGGATGGGCCAGGGCGGCGACGCCCCGGGCACCGATGTGGTGACCGGCACCAAGGTGCGCGTCGAAAAACCCAGCATGTACAAGGTGTTGCTGCTAAACGATGATTACACACCGATGGATTTCGTCATCCTGGTATTGCAGAGATTCTTCCATAAAAATCACCAGGAAGCGGTCGAAATCATGATGCATGTGCACAATAAGGGCGTGGGTGTGTGCGGTGTCTACACTTATGAAGTGGCCGAAACCAAGGTGACTCAGGTGATGAATTTTGCCCGTGAACATGAGCACCCGCTGCAATGCACCACCGAACGCGACTGAAGCCGCATTAACCATGGGGGAAAAAAGGCGCGGTTAAAAAATTTGACCTTGGGGGCTGTTTTTGCAGACCGAAAGGCAACATATGAAAGAAAGGATCTGTATCGGGGGCGGCAGGTTCGAACACAACGTTTCCCGGAAGAGCCGGCCAGCCGGATCGCCCGCGAAACACCGCGAGGATCAAAGCGCCGGGCCCGCAATCGCAAGGGGTTTTGATCTCAAAACGACCTGAAAACCATCCGACGGCGCAAGCCGTCGGACAGCAGACAGGAATGAAAGAGAGACAAGCGTGCCGACATTTTCAAGCAGTCTGGAAGACGCCCTGCATAAATCGCTCGCCCTGGCGGTTGAACACAGTCACGAATTCGCCACACTGGAACATCTGCTTCTGGTGCTGCTTGACGACCGCGATGCCGCTGCGGTGATGCGGGCCTGCAATGTGGATCTGGAGCAATTGCGCCAGAACCTGAAGGATTATATCACCACCGAGCTCGACGTGCTGGTGGTGGAAAATCTGAAGGAAGCCAAGCCCACATCGAGCTTCCAGCGGGTGATCCAGCGTTCGGTGCTGCATGTGCAGTCCTCGGGCCGCGAGGAGGTCACCGGCGCCAATGTGCTGGTGGCGATTTTCGCCGAACGCGAAAGCCATGCGGTGTTCTTCCTGCAGGAGCAGGAAATGACCCGGCTCGACGCGGTCAATTATATCAGCCACGGCATTGCCAAGCGCTCCGACATGTCCGAGCCGCGTCCGGTTCTGGGCGCCGAGGACCATGATGAGACCGATGACGATGACGCCGGCTTCGCCGAGGGCGAGGCCGACGGCGCCGAGGGCGCGCTGGCGCAATATTGCATCAATCTGAACGCCAAGGCGATCGCCGGCAAGATCGATCCGCTGATCGGCCGCGAAAAGGAAATCAGCCGCACCATCCAGATTCTGTGCCGCCGCCAGAAGAACAACCCCCTGTTCGTGGGCGATCCCGGCGTCGGCAAGACCGCCGTCGCCGAGGGCCTGGCGCGGCGCATCGTCAATGAAGACGTGCCGGAAGTGCTGCATGGCAACACCATCTATCAGCTCGATATGGGCGCCCTGCTGGCCGGGACCCGCTATCGCGGCGATTTCGAGGAGCGCATCAAGGCGGTGGTCAAGGAGATCGAGGCCGCCGATGGCGCCATCATGTTCATCGACGAAATTCACACGGTGATCGGCGCCGGGGCCACCAGCGGCGGCGCCATGGA
>PKTQ01000391.1 GCA_002869085.1 Hyphomicrobiales bacterium
GAAGGAGCAGGGCCTGGCCCGGATTGGCGATCATTTTTTCCTGGGCGGGAAAATAGATGGCTTGCCGGTGCTTGAGTCAACGGGAGCGGAAGTTTTTTTCTTGTCCTGTTTAGGTTTCTTGGATTCTTTATTGCCGCGTCGATTATTGCCTTTGGACATTTGGTTTCCTTTTTGAATGTGCAACAGCCCCATGAAATGAGTGTCAAATCTTCGGGCTGCGGATTATCGGGCAGACGCGCGTATTTGCGTGTCTGATGGTCTCAAAACCGAAGGCGGGGTCGCCCGGCGCCGGCTTTGAAAACGGGGCTTTTTTTTGACAAATCATTCGGTTTTGAAAAAACAGAATGCTGAAACTATTTCTCCTCGACTAACTCAAGGCAGTGTTCAGTCGCCACACGTTCATGGCGCTCCTCTTCGTTGCGGATGCGGTATTGCAGGGTATCGCCCTGCTTAGGCAATGTTCCTGTGATGCGGAAGATTTCCGCAGTTTTCAGCGAAAGGCCGAACCTGCTTATCAGGCGTACCGGCTGGCCAATGGCGTAGCGATGAAATGACATTATGTTTGTCCTTTAGCAGACCCAGCTGATCGGCAAGGGCAGCATTTTTTGCTGATTTGCTCATAGCCGATGAACGATTTCAGGGGCCGCAAGGTTGGCCTCAGCCAGCGGCCAGGACCAGTTTGGCACCAGATGAGCCCAGAGCGCGGGAATGACGGCAGAAACCGGCACAAGCGCCCCATGCCATTGCGTCGCCATTGCTTTCAGCCCGGCCTTCCCTCGCGGGAATTTGACCAGCCCGCTGCTGTTTGCCCCGGCGAGAGCCAGAACCAGACCAGACTTGTGCCAGAGCCTGGTTTGGGGGCCGGTGTTTGACAGCTTTATTTGGTCTCGTTGAGAAGGGCGGCGCAGGCGGCCGCGACGCCGTTGCCGGCTTTATCGTTGCCGGGTAAAATCGCCCATCCACCCTTGTCGATAAAATTGCCCTGATTCCAGCCCTGCTCTTTTTTGAGATTTATAAGATTGGCGGGTGCATCACTGGCAGCCTGGAATTTTTCGACGCATATGGGGGCCAATACTGCGACAACGGCTTTATGGACGCTATCAGCTGTATATTGTTCTGCTCTGCTGCCGAGCATCCAGCCGCCCCAGCCAAATCCGATTACCATGGTTGCGACTGCGCCCATAGCCATGCCTTGCATAAGCCGCGTCAGCGACTCTCCTTGAAAAAATGCCGGTAATTCCATGAAGTATCCTTTCGTCCGGGAAAATCGGAACGGTCCGCCGGGCACCAGGATGGGGCTCGGTCGCGAAATTAAATTTCTTAGAAAAAAACACCGCTATCCTAAGCGGGATTACTGATATCAGTGTGCACCAATTTCAAACAAAAGTCCAACTCCTTCTTGTGCAGAAAAAATATTAATGATGCAAACTTGCGAGTTGGCATAAATAAACCGTAATTAAAATATAGTGGTGACTTTCTCATATTTAGGGTGTAATAAATTTTGATAGAACTTTTTCCTCGTGACCCACTCCCAAAAATCCAATCATTCTTTTTCTGAGCGCTCGAGAATATTTTCTTTGTGCGAATTTTATTTTTAGAACAAAGAAATATATTTTCAGATTTATGGGAATCCGCACACAGATCGTGAAGCTTCGGAGCAATTTGGGGTGCGGTCACAAAACCCTCATGAAATGGCGTCATAGCTGATCTCGAAAAGATCACGATATGACCGTCATCCAAAATCTTTCCGTTGCCCATGCCGGGAGACAAGAAAACCCCAACAGCTCAAAACACATTGGCTGGATGGTGCGCTCCCATGGCCTCAGCAGCCAAAACCCCCAAAGGAATAATCAATAATGGACTTTCAGAAAACTTCGTTCAACGAGACCTCGAGCGAAAATCGCCGTAGGCGCCCAAAAGCGCGCGCACCACATAACGGTCAGGTTTCGCAATCCTCATCCCGCAATCGGACGGCCAATCCAAAGGCGAAGTTCGAGCGATATATGGCCTTGGCACGCACGGCCAAAGCCTCCGGTGAAACGATTGAAGCAGAGAACTATTACCAGCACGCCGAGCACTATTTTCGAGATATGAACGGACAATAACCTCCGGTGCATATCCAAAAACACCCTCAAAGCTTCAAGTCGGCGCAAAACAGTTGTCCATCATCGCACAGCCCGTTGCGGCGTTTTGCCGGAGAGCGGGTTCTCAGGCTGTTATGATCTGTCTGGTATTCGCCAACAGTTCCGCCCCGAAAACACTCACTTGCAAATCGGCAATTGCAGCGGCGGCAGTTTCGGAAGGGACTTTCTCCATTTGTCGATGATCGGTCGGAGGATTTTCTTATCCCAGAATTTGGGAGAACCGATGGCCTTCAGGCATGCGGCGTTCCAATAGAGCCCGGCGCGGAGCAGGGATTTGCGCTTCTTCATCGCCTTGGCCACAGCGTCAATATCGCCGGATTCAGGATAGATGTAGAGGGTGGTCGGCTTATCCTCCACCAGTTTCAGAATCGTCTTGGCAGCGGATCGTGACCAGGTAGTGCAGCCATTGCTGCGCCCGCCCGTATAGTCAACCAGTCTTCCATAGGGCACATAGCCTTCTTTGTCGGCATGGGGGCTTTTGGGTTTTTTGAAACGGCATTGCCACCACACAAAAGCGGCCGGATGGCCGCCAATGGCCCGCTCTCTGGCGTTTTCCGTGTCGCCTTCGCCGTCAAACAGCAGGAATGTGCGTTTGAAGGGCTTTTTCATGCCCAATTTGCGGTAATATCCCTTGAACGAGGTCCTGGTTTCGGCCGTCACATAGGATCCTCCGGTGGTCAGCTTCGAGCCTTCCGCGTTGCTGAAGTTCTTGGCGCATTGGCGGCCGTTTGAGAAATTCGCGGTTTGCAGTTTTCGCCCATTGCCATGGCCTGACGAAATCGCGCGGAAAGACTTCTTTTTCTCGCAGATGATGTAAAACCTGTGTCCTGGTTTGCCGCTGCGCTTCAGGCTCGGGCGCGTTGCGTCCATGGCCAGGTAACACGGATTTTTGACCGCCCCTTCGCGTCGCTTGCGCTGATAGAGTGCCCGCGCCCGCTTCAGGACGATCGGCGCGATCTCACCGTCGCCCGTGCCCACATGTTTTTTCAGCCAGGACGGAATGTCCAGCCCTTTCCCGGCGGCGAAAGATGGCGATGGGCACGACACCAGTATCAGACTGAGGGCCGCAAATGCCAGACGGATCGAATTCAAGGTCAATGGGCGTGCCTCCTGCCGGACATTTTTCGCGCACAATAGCAGCACGAATCACTCACCTAAAGCTTCACGCCTAAAGATGAAATGTTTTAGGCGGTTGACCCCAAATCCCGTCAGGCTCGCCATAAACGCCAAAACCCGGCTCGCCGTGAGGCGGGCCGGGTCTCGCGTCAAGCGGTGATGATTGCTTCAGCGCTCGAGCAGGAAGCCGGCGAAGAAGGCCGCCAGTTCCTCATGAGCACCTAGGGGGAGCACATGGGCGATATATTGGTCGGGGCGCACGATGACGGCGCAGCCGTGGTCGCGGTCGATGGCGCGCAGGTCAAAAATATCGCCGCGCTTTACATCGGCGCAGAAGACCTTTTCGTAATCGCACAGCCTGTAGCGGCCCTTATGCGGGCGCAGCAGGGCGGGCATGGCGTCGAAGTCAAGCTCGCGGAAGCCGGCCTGGAGAACCGCGCGCACATCGATCACCGCGTCGATATCCTCATCCGGCGCGGTGTGGCGCCAAAGCGGGGACTGGGGCGCGGTCCTTAAAAACTCGCACAATTCGGCCAGCGCGCCGCCCGGCTGGCCATTGTCGTCCGCGCCGGCAAAGGCGAAAATGCGCCAGCGCGCGTCGGCCTCGATCACATGGCCGAGCTGCATCGGCTTGGCGTCGGCCAGCCGCACCACGGGGGCGGAATGAAAGCGCCGGCCGATCGGCTGGCCCGCCGCCAGATGCTGATAGGTGGCCTCGCCGGTCAGCACGGAAGGCGGATAGCAGATTGACAAGCCGCCGGTAAACTCAAGGTTTTCCATGAACTGGCGCGCGAAACGGGGCAGGCCGGAATCATCGTCAAGCTCGGATTCGCCGGGCGGGGCGCTCATGATGCGGGCCCATTTGTGATCGGTCTCCACCAGTCCCTTGGCGGCGGCCCAGCGCTCGGTTGAATAGCTGTGCAGCAGGTCCGGTTTCGAGCGGCCCTTGAACACTTGAATGAGCTTCCAGCCGAGATTGAAGGTGTCGCCCATGGAGACATTCATGCCCTGGCCGGCCTTGGGGCTGTGGGTGTGGCAGGCATCGCCGGCGGTGAAGACGCGCGGGGTTCGGGTGGCGGTCTCGCCTTCCGGCACGTCGTCGAATTTGTTGGTCATGCGGTGGCCGATCTCATAGATCGAGGCCCAGGCGACCTCTTTTACATCGATGGTGTAGGGGGCCATGATGCGGTTGGCCGCGGCGATCATGTCGTCGGTGGTGAGGCCGCGATCGGCAACGCGCTCTGTTGGGTCGAGCTTGTCGAGCTCCACATACATGCGGAACAGATAGCCGCCCTCGCGCGGCAGAATCAGCACATTGCCGCCATTGGCCGACTGAATGAGACATTTCATGCGGATATCGGGAAAATCGGTGACGGCGAGAATGTCCATCACCCCCCAGGCCTGATGGGCGGCGTCGCCTTTGAGCTCGCCGCCAATGGCTTTGCGCACATTGGAGCGGGCGCCGTCGCAGCCGACCACGTAATTGGCCTTCACCGTCACGGTCTGGCCCTCGCGCATGGGCGAGGTGCGCTCCAGCACCACGGTGACCGGGTGATCCTCGGTGGTTGTGTCGATGGTCAGATCGCGGATCTGCAAAGCGTAATTGGGCTCCAGCCGCGAGGGGGAGGCGCGCATATAGTCAAGATAAAGCTGGTGCACCCGGGCCTGGTTCATCAGGGTGTGGGGCATTTCCGACTGGTCTTCGGGCACGTCCTGCACCCGGCCGGTGCGGACGATATTGGCGGGGTTCTCCGGATCAGGCACCCAGAACACGGTCTCGTTGACCCAATAGGCTTCTTCCTTGACCTTATCGGCAAAACCAAAGGCCTGAAACATCTCCATCGAGCGCACATTGATGCCGTCGGCCTGGCCGATTTCGATCGGCCCCGGCTTCTGCTCGACGATCCGGGTGGTGATTTCGGGAAAGGCCGAAAGCTGGGCCGCCAGGGTGAGGCCGGCCGGGCCGCAGCCGACGATCAGCACATCGACCTCTTCCGGCAGTTCTCCGGCGCCGGCGCAGCCATGTCCGGCGGCGGGGCGCTGAATGCGCGGATCGCCGGCCCTGAATCCATTGAGATAATATTGCATCTAGCTTCCCTCCTTCATGTGGCCCCGTGGGGCGCGGTTTTGCTAATTAGTCCGTATACTGATTAATTTGTCAAGAAAATAATCAGTATACAGATCAATTCGTCTGTCCTATGGTGGACATGAAGGCTTTTGCGTCCCCCGCCGGGGGCTTGAAATAAAGGGCAATGTGATGGAAGCGCACGACATGGCCGGGCATCTGATCCGCCGCATGCACCAGAGATCGACCCATATCTTCATGCAGCATATGCAGGCGGCGGGCCTTGATCTCACGCCGGTGCAGTTCGCGGCCATGGACGCGGTGCGCTCCCATCCCGGTATCGATCAGATCGGCGTCGCGCAATTGATCGCCTATGATCGCACCACGATCAGCGGGGTGATTGACCGGCTGGTGCATAAAGGGCTGGTGGCGCGGGTGGTGAGCCGGCGCGACCGGCGGGCGCGTGAGCTGAGCCTGACCGAAGAGGGGGCCAGGCTGTTCGCCGAATTGCTGCCCGTCGTGCGCGAATTACAGAGCGAGATTCTGGCCAATCTCGACCCCTCGCGCCAGGCGGAGTTCCTGGACAGCGCCCGCAGCATTGTCGCCGAGGACTGAACGCGCCTAGAGCGGGTTCACCCGCATGCGGATGCCGGCGCGATATTCGGCGGCGCTTGCCTAATGGAACCCATGCGGTTAGAAGGGCACAGTTTTCCTTGCGGATTGAAGATGGCCAAATGGTCAGGCTCC
>PKTQ01000240.1 GCA_002869085.1 Hyphomicrobiales bacterium
CGAGCTTGCCGCCATGGATGCGGCCGGTGTGCGCGGTGTGCGTTTCAATTTCGTCAAGCGTCTGGTCGATGCCGCCCCCCGGGACGATTTCCTGCGCATTGCCGAGCGCATCTCCAGGCTTGGCTGGCATGTGGTGGTCTATTTCGAGGCCGCCGATCTTGAAGAGCTGATCCCGTTTCTGAAATCCATGCCGGCGCGGATCGTCGTCGATCACATGGGCCGGCCGGATATCGGCAAGGGGGTGGAACATGAGGATTTCCAGCGTTTCGTGACGCTGCTGGACGAAGTGGACACCATCTGGACCAAGGTCACCTGCCCGGAACGGCTCAGCCTATCCGGCCCGCCCGGCTATGACGATGTGGTGCCCTTCGCCGCGGCTTTGGTCGAGCGCTTTACCGACCGGGTGCTGTGGGGCACCGACTGGCCGCATCCGAACATGAAATCCCACATGCCCGATGACGGCAAGCTGGTGGATTTCATCCCCCGCATTGCCACCAATACGGACACACAGCAGGCGTTGCTGGTGGATAACCCCATGCGCCTCTATTGGGAAAAATAACCACGAGGGAGACAAGACATGGCTGAGCATGAGCCCATTCCGGGCACAGTGAAGTTCGATGGCAAAATGGCCATGAAGGGATATGCGCTCAACAAGATGTGCTATTCGTTCAACAATGCCGAAAACCGCGAAGCGTTTCTGGCGGATCAGGAGGCCTATATGGACAAATACGGCCTCAATGAGCAGCAGAAACAGGCCCTGCGTGACAAGGTGGTGCTCGATATGCTGGCCGCCGGCGGCAATATCTATTACCTCGCCAAATTCGCCGGCATTTTCGGCCTCAGCGTCCAGGATATCGGCGCCCAGCAGACCGGCATGAGTGTCGAGGCTTTCAAGGAAAAACTATTGCGCGCGGGAGATGAATGACATGGCTAAAATCGTCGGAGGACTGACCTCATCACATATCCCGGCCATCGGCAGCGCCATCGCCCGGGACCTGTTCGAAGACCCATATTGGAAGCCGTTTTTCGACGGCTTTCCGGCCGCCCGGCAATGGCTGCATGACGTCAAGCCCGATATCGCCATCGTGATCTATAACGACCACGGGCTCAATTTCTTCCTCGACAAGCAGCCGACCTTCGCCATCGGCGCCGCCCCGGAATACCGCAATGAGGATGAGGGCTGGGGCATTCCCACCATCCCCGCCTTCAAGGGCGCGCCGGAATTTTCCTGGCATTTGATCGATTCGCTGGTTGGCGATGAGTTCGACATGGTGACCTGCCAGGAAATGGCGGTCGATCACGGCTTCACCGTGCCGATGCAGCTGTTCTGGCCGGATTTCTCCTATACGGATGTCGCCACCGTGCCGCTGGTGATCAACACGGTGCAGCACCCGCTGCCCTCGCCCGCCCGCTGCTATAAGCTCGGTCAGGCCCTGCGCCGGGCGGTCGAATCCTACCCCGAAGACCTCAATGTGGTCATTCTCGGCACTGGCGGCCTCTCGCACCAGCTCGACGGCGAGCGCGCCGGCTTCATCAACAAGAAATTCGACCTGATGTGCATGGACAAAATCGTCGACGAGCCGGAAGTGTTCCTCGATATGTCGATCGACGATCTGGTCCGCGATGCCGGTGCGCAGGGGGCCGAATTCATTCTCTGGCTGGCCATGCGCGGGGCGCTTGGCGACAAGGTCAAGCTGGTGCACCGCAATTACCACCTGCCGATCTCCAACACCGCCACCGGCCTGTTGTGCCTCGACAGCGCCGCCTGACGAAGAGAGCCCCATGGCCCGGACCCTCGACATGAAAAGCCTCACCCTCGAGGCCGCCCGGCAATTGGCCGATGCGGCGCTTGAGGCCGCCGAGGCCGAGGGCCTCCGCCTCCATGTCACCGTGGTCGATGCCGCCGGTCATGTCCTGATCTATCAGCGCATGCCCGGCGCGCCCTATCCGGCGCGGGAATTTTCGGAAAACAAGGCCTTCACCGCCCTCAGCTTCGGCAAGCCCACCAGCGTCTGGAAGGACCGGCTGGGCGCCAATCCGCATCTCGCCGCCGGCCTGTCCCGGCACCCGAAGGTGACCATGATCGGCGGCGGCGCGCCGGTGGTCATCGAAGGCGAAATTGTCGGCGCCATCGGCATTGCCGGCGGTTTGGAAGATCAGGATATCGCTATTGTATGCCGGGCGCTGGCGGCGGCCGGCTATGACGGCTGACCGCTGAGCGCTCCGGCACTTGTGCGGGTTGTTGTCAGCTTTGCGCTTCGGGCAGGCGCACGATGATGCCGTCGATCTCCGGTGTCGCCTTGATCTGACAGCCGAGCCGGCTATTGGCCTCGCGCGGAGATTCTGTGCAGTCCAGCATCTCGTCCTCGACCTCCGACATCGGCGCCAGCTTGTCCGCGAAACGCTCATCCACATAGACATGGCAGGTGGCGCAGCCGCATGAGCCGCCGCATTCGCCTTCGATGCCGTCTATGCCGTTCAAAGTGGCGCCCTGCATCAGGGTCCAGCCGGCCGGCAGTTCGACCTGACGCTCGGCCCCGTCATGGGAGATATAAGTAACTTTCGGCATGAATTCGTTCCTCATCCGTCAGGGGCGGCCAGCCGGGGCCGCCCCGCATGGGTTGATTATTGTGTTTGGCTCGGTCAGCCGACCGCCAGTTCCAGCCGCATCGGGCTGCGGAAGTTTGACGACGGCACCCAGGGAAGCTGTTGCTCGACCCGCTCGAATTCGGGATAGCGGGTCAGAAACTCCTCAAACGCCGTCTTGCAGGCCAGGCGGGCGATGGCGGTGCCGAGGCAGGCATGCACGCCGCCGCCAAAGCCCAGATGGCCCCGGGGCTTGCGGGCGATGTCATAGACATCCGGGTTTTCGAACTGGCGCTCGTCCCGATTGCCCGAGCCATAGGCCAGCATCACGAAATCACCGGCCTTCATCTGCTGGCCATGCACCTCCTGGTCCTTGGTCAGGCAGCGCCGGAAGCGCTGGGCGGAGGTGTTGTAGCGCAGCGATTCCTCCATCGCGTCGGGGATCAGCGCCGGATCCGCCACCAGCGCCCGGCGCGCATCGCCGTGATCGGCCAGATTGAGCCCCATCACCCCCATGAAACCGGACAGGGATTCGATCCCCGCCATGATCAATGTGGTGATGGTCATCTGCACTTCCCGGTCATGCAGCTTCTCGCCGTCAATTTCCGCGGCGATGAAATTGGACAGCAGGTCCTGGCCGGGGTTCTTTTTGCGCGTTTCGATCAGCTCGGCGGCATAATCGACCATCCAGTCATAGGCGGCGATATGCTCGGGCGCCTTTTTGCGGGTCTTGGGGTCGGTCTGGACCATCAGCACCGCCTTGTCGCGCACTGTCTGCTGGCCCTCGGCCGGCATGTCGAACAGATAGAACAGCAGATCGACCGTGACCTTGGAGGAAAATGCATTGACGAAATCGAAGCTTTTTTCTCCGGCCAGCGCATCCAGATGCTTGCGGGCCGATTGGCGCGCCGGTTCGATGATATGATCGAGCGCCCGCTTGGTAACCGCCTTCTGAATCAGGGCGCGCAGCCGGTCATGGCGCGGCGGATCAGTGGTCCCCAGGGTCGATCCGGCCCGGTTCGGCAATTCATCAACCAGATTGCCCTTGGCCGAGGAATAGGTCTCCCAGTCATTGAGCGCGGTGACGATATCCGCATAGCGCGAATAGACCCACATACCGGCCTCCTCGCTCCAGAAGCACGGATATTCATCGCGCAGGGTTTTGTAGAAGGGAAAGGGGTCGGCATCCATGACCGGCGAATAAGGATCGAAGCGAAACATGGCAAACGGCCTCCCATGATGTTGGGTTTCTAATCTGTCTGCACTTTATCCGCATGTAACCCGGCTCAGAATGGACATATTCGGGGATTTCTGGTACTTTTTCTTCATCAACGCCGGTGCAGTTATAAAAATGGCCCAGTCCGACAGCAAAAGCTCCTCCATCTCCCGCTATGCGCTGTTCGGCGAGGACGCCACCCGCGACGACCCTGATTTCGTCCACATCGAAACCATCACCGCCCGCTCCAAGCTCTATGACTGGAAGATCGGCCCCCACACCCATCAGCGCATGTTCCAGCTCGTCTATATCGCCGGCGGCAAGGCCGGGGTGCGGCTCGATCAGGGCCGGCGCACGGTGACGGGCCCCTGCGCCGTCACCATTCCCGGCGGCGTGGTGCACGGGTTCGATTTCGAGCCCCACACGCAAGGCTGGGTGCTGACGGTTTCGGAGCTGCTGCTGATCGATGCCCGCTATCGGCGCTCGCGCAAACTGCTCGAGCCCATTTTCGGCGAGGCCATAATCCTGCCTTTTCAGGACGATCCGGACAGCGCGGTGTTGATCGGCGCCGCGCTGGAGCAGATTCATTCCGAGTTTCAATGGCCGCGTCTTGGCCGCAGCGCCATGTATGAATGGCTGGTGCGGCTGATCCTGATGACGGTCCGGCGCCAGATGGACAGCCGCATGATCCAGCCCGAGACCACCGATCGCCGCCACCGGCTTTATGTCCGCTTCCGCCAACTGGTTGAGGATCACTACCGCGAGCAATGGCCGGTCACCCGTTATGCCGGGGCGCTGGCCCTGAGCCAGGCGCGGCTCAACCGCCTGTGCAAATCCTTCACCGGCAAGAGCGCCGGCGAACTGCTGCAGGACCGGATCGCCCTTGAGGCCCAGCGCCTGCTCATCTACAGCTCGGCCACCTCCACCATGATCGCCTATGATCTCGGCTTTCAGGACCCGGCCTATTTCTCGCGCTTTTTCAAGCGCCGCACCGGCCTCTCGCCAAAACGCTTCCGCCAGCGCAAAATGGCCGAGCCGTTCCCCCATTAATGAGGCCCGGCTTAAGCGAAAGGAAAGGCACGCCCATGAACACCGAGCGAACCGGCATCGCCCTTGTGGGCACCGGCATGGCCGCCGGCCCCCATGCCAGAGCCATCCAAGACCTCAGCTCCCGGCTCGATATGCGCGGCGTTTATTCGCGCGAGCGAGGCAAGCGCGAGGCCTTTGCCGCCGAATATGGCTTTCCCGCCGCCGAAAGCCTTGAGGCGCTGGCGGCGGATAAGGATTTGGATGTGGTGATCATCGCCACCCCGCCCAATGCGCGCGCCGATCTGGTGCGCCTGTTCGCGGGCGCCGGCAAGCAGATGATCCTGGAAAAACCGCTGGAGCGGACGCTTGCGGCGGCGCGTGAAATCGTCGCGATCTGCGCCGAGTCCGGAGTCCGCCTCGGCACGGTGTTTCAATATCGCTACCGGCCCGCCGCCCTCAGGCTGAAGCAATTGGTGCGAGAAGGCGCGCTCGGGCGTGTGGCGGCGGTGCGGGTCAGCCTGCCCTGGTGGCGCGGGCAGGACTATTACGACGTGCCCGGCCGCGGCAGCTATGCGCGCGACGGCGGCGGCGTGCTGATCAGCCAGGCCATTCACAGCCTTGATCTGATGCTGGAGATTTGCGGGCCGGTCAATGAGGTGCGAGCGCTGGCGGCCACATCGGCCCTGCACAAGATGGAGGCTGAGGATTTCGTCGCCGCCGGGCTGCAATTCGCCGCCGGCATGCCGGGCGCGCTCATTGCCGCCACCACCGCTTTCCCCGGCGCCGCCGAGATCATCGCGCTCGATTGCGAAAAGGCCACCGCCGAGCTGCAATCGGAGCAACTCACTCTTTATTGGAAGGACGGGAAACTTGAGCATTTCGGCGCGGAGGCTGGCAGCGGCAGCGGCGCCGACCCGATGGCCTTTTCTCATGCCGGCCACCGTGCGCTGATCGAAGACTTCATCGACGCCTGGCGCGAAAACCGCCCCTTCGGGCCGTCAGGCCGCGCCGCGCTCAGGGTGCAAGGGCTGATCGAGGCCCTGATCGCCTCTTCCGGCCAGGGCCGGGCTGTCGCCGTCCCACCCGATGATGAGGATTGATTTTCAGATTTGCCTTGGCCGGACCGGATGGCCATGTAAATGGCGATCCCGGCAGGATTCGAACCTGCGACCTGCGGATTAGAAGTCCAAGGCTAAACGATACCTTGGGTTAGCATAAAATGATATAAAACAATGAAA
>PKTQ01000394.1 GCA_002869085.1 Hyphomicrobiales bacterium
GACTGGATCGCCCGCATCGTCTGGGCCAGCCAATAGGGGCGCGAGGGCGCGCCATCCCTGGGCGTTTTCCTATCCAAAAAACCCCTTATAGGGTGGTCAGGTGGTTCCATTCGGCTTGTCGGTCTTGCCCCGCCGCTCCCCCCCCACCGGTGTTTTCCTGCCCGAAAAACACCTTAATGCGGTGGTCATTTTTGCTTGCGCAAATAATGACCTATTCCGCCAGCACTCGCGTGGTGGGGAACACGATCTGCACCAGCGTGCCCTTGTCCTTCTCGCTTGAGATATGGAACTCGGCCCGGTTGGCCTCGGCCAGGGCCTTGGTCAGCGGCAGGCCGAGCCCGGTGCCCGGCAGGCCGCTCTCATTGACCGCCCGGATCTGCCGATAGGGCTCCATCGCCTTTTTCAGCTCTTCTGCGTCCATGCCGATGCCGGTGTCGCGCACCTGCAGCCGCACCTCCCCGTCCTCGCCCAGCAGCGCCGAGACGATCACCTGCCCACCGGCGCGGGTGAACTTGACCGCATTGGACAAGAGGTTGAGCACGATCTGGCGCAGGCTGCGGTGATCGGCCACCACCGGCGGCAGATTGTCGGGAATGCTGCTGCGCATCACGATGCGCTCCCGGGTCGCCTGGGGCTGCATCAGCGCCGCGCACTGGCCGACAATGCTCGACAGATCGACGCTGGTGAAATTCATCTCCAGATGGCCCGATTCGATCTTGCTCAGATCGAGCAGGTCATTGACCAGGCTGAGCAGGTGTTCCGAGCTGTTGCGGATATCGCTGACATAGCCTTTGTAGCGATCATTGGCGATCGGCCCGAACTTCTCCTCGCTCATCACTTCGGAAAAACCCATGATGGCGTTCAGCGGCGTGCGCAGCTCATGGCTGATGCGGGCCAGAAAGTCGGATTTCTTCTCATTGTCCTGCTCGGCCCGTTCCTTGGCCTGACGCAGTTCCTTTTCGGCATTCTTCCAATGGGAGATGTCTCGGATTACCGCGCAATATTCCAGCCGGTCGTCCGAGGTCACCGGGCCGACGGTCAGGAACAGGGGCAGGGCATCGCCTTGCTTGGTGCGGGCCTCGATCTCGCGCCCGTCGCGGAACGGGCCGGCGACGCCGGTTTCATTGACCGCTTCGAGATAGCTTTGGGTGACGCGGGCGCTGCCCTCGCTGAGCAGCTCGGTGAAGGGCCGGCCGGCCATCTCGGCGGAGCTGACCCCCAGCATTGTCTCGGCGCTGGCATTCATGTCGCAAATCTGCCCCTTGCCGTCGAGGGTGACAATGCCGTCCACCGCCGAATCGAGAATGAGCTTCAACTGATGCCCGCCGGCCGGGCCTTGCGGTATTTCGGCCATGGAGGCCGCCGCTGTGCCGGCCAGGGTGACCCCGGCAGCGACGCCCGCCGCCTCGGTTTCCCGCTCCGGCTCTTGTTCGCGCTCCGGCTCCGTTTCCGCCGCGGTTTCCCCCTCCGGCTCCGTGTCCGGCTCCGGTTCAGCTTCGCTTGGGCCTGCCGTCTCGGCCGCCTCCGAGCCTTCCGGCTGCTCCGGCACGGGGGGCTGATCGGGTTTGTCTTCGTCTCCGGCCTCGTCCGCCCCGCCATGGGTTTCGGCCAGCTCGATGATCTCGCTGCCTTTGCCGATGCGGATCTGTTCGGCGGTGGCCGGATTGTTGAGCCTCAGGGCCTCGGCAATCGCCGTGAAAGCCTCCTTGTCCCGGCCATGCAGCCGGTAGGCCTCTTCGCGCTCCTCATCACTGTCCGCGCTATCGGCTTCTTCCTCGCCTGCGATGCGGGCCAGCGGCGCGGCTTCGCTCTCGCGCTCCGCCTTTTCAGGCTCGGCTTGGCGCCCGGCCTCACTGTCCGCAGCGGCTTCCGGTTCCGCTTCGCTCTCCGCCTCAAGCACCTGCGGGGCTTCGGCTTCGGGCTCGGCTTCCTCTTCCGCTCCGGCCTCGCTCACATCTGCAGGCGCGTCTTCGGCGGCACCCTTCGGCTCGGCCCCAAATGCCGCCTCCGGCAGGAGCCTGGCTGCGGACACCGCCTCTGGCGCTTCCCGGGTTTCAGGGGTGGGTTCACTTTCATCGTCCGCCGTGGCTTCGGCTTCCGGCTCGGCCCCAAACGCCGCTTCCGGCAGAAGCTCGGCTGCGAGCCCGGTCTCTGACGCCGCCCTGTCTTCGGGGGCGGGCTCACCTTCGTCGCCCGTTGCGGCGACGGTTTCCTGCTCGGCGTCTTGCGCCGCCGTTTCCGGCACGGTTTCCGGCTCGGTCTCGGCTTCGGCCTCGTGTTCGGCCGCTGCTTCCTGCTCAGTCTCTGCCTCTGGCTCGGTCTCCGGCACGGTTTCGGTTTCCGGTTCGGCCACAGCTTCAGTTTCGGGTTCGGTTTCCCCTTCGCCCGTTCTGTCCGCCGGGCCGTCTCTGTCCGTCTCTGCCGGGGCGTCCGTCTCCGGCTCAGTGTCCTGCAGCAATTTGGCCAGCACCGGACTGGCCACGCCCAGCCCGGCTGCGGCGGCAACTGCGCCGGCTATCGGCGCCGCGCCGGGTTTGGTGCTTTTGCCTTCGGCCTCATCCGTGCTTTTGCCTTCGGCCTCATCCGCGCTTTTGACTTCGGCCGTAATGGGGAGCTTGCTCTCGCTCTCCTCCGCGTTTGGGGCTTCGCTCGCCTCTTCGCCTGTTTCGCTGGCGGTTTCGGGCTCGTCGCCGCGTTCCAGCTTCTCCAGCCGGGCCTGCAGCGCGCGCTCGTAATTGCGCCGGTCCTCGATATCCTGCAACACCATCAATATGGTGGTTTCGCCATCTTCCGCGCCGATCCGCCGCGCGGTGATGCGGTGGGTGCGCTTGCCATATCGGGTTTTGAGAATGCGCGCCTCGCTGTGGCTGCCCACCAGCAGGATGCGCGATACCAGTTTATGGGCGACATCCTCGCCGCCCAGCCATTCGGCCAGGGCGAATTGCCCGCCGCCCGCGCCGGCTTCGGCCTCCGGATCGGACGGGCTCAGATTGGATTTCAGCGCCGGATTGGCGAACACCAGCCGCCCGGCCCGGTCGAGCAGGGCCAGCGCGAAGGGGGTGTGCGCGACGATCTGCTCCATCAGCCCCTCGGCGGCCGGGGCTTTGTTCCCGCCGGTGCGCGCCGCGGCGATCAGCAGGCCGTTGCGGCCGTCTTCGAGCCGGGTGATGGTGCAGCGGCATTTGACCAATTGCCCCGCTTCGGGAAAAAAGATCACCTCGTAGCCGGCGCCGTCTCCGGCTTCCAGTTTTTCGAAAATATCCCGGATTTTCTTGAGCGTGGCGCTATCGGGATCGAAGCGATGGTCGAGCAGGTCGAACAGGCTGGACTCGCCCCAGAAGGTGATGCCGGGATGGTTGGCCCAGACAATGCGGCCGCGCGCCCAGTCCCACAGCCAGGCCGGATCGGCCTTGCCCTTCAGTTCCTGAAACAGGCTTGAATCATATACACTCACGGGCGGCAGCCTTCCGCGTCAAGATTACACGCTGTCGGGCCGGGGGAGCGATCAAAAAACCTGCCCCCAACCCAAACTCTATCTTCCGGACGCCGTATAGGCCTCCGGTCTTTTTGCCGCATCTTCCTATCCATACTCCGAACCGCCGGCGGAATCCAGCCGGCAGCCGAGCCCGGAAGAGAATAATTAACACAAGGTTAATGGCAAAATTGTGTGTTTTGGCGCCGGCCGGTCCAGGCGGCGCTGCCGCCGCTTGCCCGGTCTATTTGACGAAGGGCTGTTTCAGGCACCACAACAGGGTGGTCGGGGCCTTGTCCCGATATTCCTCAAGGCCGATCTCCATGCCCTGGTGCCCCTTGGCGGGCTGGGCGATATAGGTGCCGAACAGCCGGTCCCAGATCGACAGGTTGAAGCCGTAATTGGAATCGGTTTCGCGCTGGATCACCGAATGATGCACCCGGTGGAAATCCGGGGTCACGAACAGGCGGCGCAGCAGCGCATCGGCCCGGGCCGGCAGGGCGAAATTGGCATGATTGAACATGGCCAGCGCATTGAGGATAACCTCGAAAACCACCACTGCCCAGGGCGGCGCGCCCAGCGCCAGCACCACCGCCATCTTGTAGAACATGGACAGGATAATCTCGAGCGGATGAAACCGCGCCCCGGTGGTCAGGTCGATATCCGGGTCCGCATGATGCACCTGGTGCAGCCACCACAGCAGCGGTATCTTATGCGCCGCCACATGTTGCAGATAAATGGCCAGATCAAGCGCCACGATCGCCAGCGCGAACTCCAGCCACATGGGCTCATCGGTGATGTTGAACAGCCCCCAGCCGCGCATCTGGGCCATGATGGCGATACCCACCGCCAGCAGTGGAAAGGCGATCCGCAGCAGCACCGTGTTCAAAACCACAATGCCGAGATTGGTCAGCCAGCGCCGGGCCTTCGAGCGGGTCAGCGGCCGGCGCGGCATCAGCACCTCCATCACCGCCATCACCGCGAACACCGATACGAAGGCGCCGATGCGCAACATCATTTCCGGATAGGCATCATGCATCGCATCGGGCTCCGAAGGGTGGGTTCAGGATAGGGTCCGGCTTTTGCGGCTTGTCCTAATCCTCGCTTGGCAGCCGCCGGTGGCGCGCCTGGGCGCCGCGCTCAATGGCGGCGACGGTCAGCTTGTCCAGATGCAGCCGGTCGCGCAGCAATTGCAGAAAGCGCAGCTCTTCCTGTTTGACATTGAGATTGGCCGAGGCCACTTCGACCGCCAGCGCATAGGCGGTGTCGTGCAGGGACTCCGGCAAGGTGCCGGAGATCAGCTCGAGGATATTGTTCAGGCCATCGTCGCTGTCCAGGATATCGGCGCATTGCTGCGCCGCCGGAATCATCATTTCCGGATTATAGCCTTTGAACACCGGCAGATAGCGGACCATATTGCCGATTTCCATGATTTCGGCATCGTCCATGACCCGGTCGACAGCGGACATGGTGACCATCACATAAATAAGCGCGGTTTGCGGCTGAATGAGCTGGGGCATGAAGCGATCCTCAATAATTCCATTAATATCTCTGCAAGGTAAGACACCCCCCGCCGGGCGGCAAGGGTCAGTGGGATAAAAAGTCGCCGATCTGCCGCACCGCTTCGGCCAGGCCCACCCGCTCGACCGGCGCCTCGGGCGGAAAAGCGCTCAGAAGGCGGGTCGGGGTCTGCCGGTCGAGCAGCACGAACACCCCCTTATCGTCCCGTTTGCGGATCAGCCGCCCGAAGGCCTGCGCCAGCTTGAGGCGGGTGGTCATATCGGTCCAGGCATTGCCGCCAAAGGCGGCGCGGCGCTTGCGCTCGATGATATTGCTGCGCGGCCACGGCACCCGGTCGAACACCGCCAGACGCAGGGAGTCCCCCGGCACATCGACCCCGTCGCGCAGCGCGTCGGTGCCCAGCAGGCAGGCCCGCGCCTCGGCCCGGAAGATATCCACCAGGCTGCCGGTGTCGAGCGGGTCGATATGCTGGGCGTAAAGCGGAATGCCGGCCTGCAGCAGCGGCCCGGCCAGGCGCTCATGCACCGCTTTCAGCCGGTGGATGGCGGTGAACAGCCCCAGCGCTCCGCCGCCCGCCGCCATCATCAGCGCCCGCATCGCCGATGCCACCAGGTCGGGGTCGGTCTTGGTCACGTCGGTAATGACGAATATCCGCGTCTGGGCGCCGTAATCGAACGGCGAGACGGCGGCGAAATGCCGGGGCGGCAGCACAAGATGCTGGGCGCCGGTGCGCATCTGCGCCGAGGCCCAGTCCTCCGGCACTTCCGGCGGCCGGTCGCGCAGGGTCGCCGAGGTCATCACCGCCCCGTCCACCCCGGCCAGCACCACTTCGGCGAAGGGCCGCGCCGGGTCGATCCAGTGCCGGTGCAGGCCGATATCCACATCGCGGCCCTGATGACGATCGAGGGCAAACCAGTCGGCGAATTCGGGCGGCGTTTCGCCCTCCAGCGCCGCCAGCATATCCACCCAGGCGCCGAGCGCCCCCAGCACCCGGCGCTCTATGCCCCCGGCGGCCCCTTCGAGCCGCGAGCGGTCCGAACTGTCCAGTTCCTCGGCCTTCTC
>PKTQ01000319.1 GCA_002869085.1 Hyphomicrobiales bacterium
CCCCCGCATCAGCCCCGCCGCCATGGTCTTTCTGGTGGTCAGCCTGTGCGTGATCTACATGATCAGCCAGTTCCTGCGCAATTCGGTCGGGGTGATCGCGCCTGACCTCACCCGCGACCTGGCGCTCAGCCCTGAAAATCTCGGCCTGCTCAGCGGCATCTTCTTCCTCAGCTTCGCCTCGGCGCAATTGCCGCTCGGCATGGCGCTCGACCGTTATGGCCCGCGCGCCGTGATGCTGGGCCTGTCCGGCCTGGCGATCATCGCCTGTTTGTGGTTTGCCGCCGCCGCCGATTTTACCGGCCTCACCGGCGCCCGGGTGCTGATGGGCCTTGGCTGCTCCAGCTTCTTCATGGCGCCGCTGCTGATCTATGCCCGCATGTTCAGCCCCGCGCGCTTCGCCACCCTCACCGGCATCCAGTTGGGGCTGGGCTCGCTCGGCACATTGGCCGCCACCGCGCCGCTCGCCTATATCAGCGCCTCTTATGGCTGGCGCACCGGCTTTATCATCGTGGCGATTGTCACCGCCCTCGCCGCTGTGATGGTGTGGGTCGCCACCAGGGGCCGGCTCACCCCGCCCGATCACCACGACCCGCAGCAAAGCCTTGCTGAGAGCTTCCGCGGCGTGCTCGAAGCCATCCGCCGCAAAGACAGCTTGCGCCTGTTCTGGCTCCATGCCAGCGGCTATCCGGTGTTCGCCGCCATGCTCGGCCTGTGGGGCGGGCCTTATTTAAGCGACATTCACGGCCTCGGCCTCACCGAGCGCGGCAATGTGCTGTTCGTGATGGCCGCCTGCCAGATCACCGGCCTCTTCCTGTGGGGCGCGTCCGACCGCCTGTTCCGCAGCCGCAAGAAGCCCATATTGATCGGCGGCAGCATCACCATGTGCCTGCTGGCCGTGCTCGCCCTGTGGCCGGATATGCCCTTTGCCTATATCACCCCGCTGCTGGGGCTGCTCGGCCTCTCCTGCGCCGTCACCCCGGTGATCACTGCCCACGGCAAATCCCTGTTTCCGCCCCATCTGACCGGGCGCGGCCTCACCTTCATGAATATCGGCTCCATGGGCGGCGCCTTCGTGCTGCAGGGGCTGACCGGGCTGATCATCGGCCTGTTTCCGCAGACAAGCCCCGGCCACAACAGCGCCGCCGCCTATCAGGCGGGCTTTGGCGCATTGGCGCTGATCATGTGTGCGGCGCTGATCGTCTATGCCGGCGCCCGCGATATTCCGCCGGATGAACTTAGCGCCCAGACTTGAGCCATGAAAAAGGCGCCGCCCCGGCAAGGGCCGCGCCTCTCTCGAAAGGTGATGGGTTCGCCCCCGCCTTTAGAGCGCCTTGACGATATCTTCCGTCATCTTCTTGGCGTCGGCGAACAGCATCATGGTGTTGTCGCGGTAAAAGAGCTCGTTATCGACCCCGGCATAGCCCGGCGACAGCGAGCGCTTGACGAATAATGTGGTGCCGGCCGCTTCCACATCGAGCACCGGCATGCCGAAAATCGGGCTCGACGGGTCGGTTTTGGCCACCGGGTTGGTCACATCATTGGCGCCGATCACATAGGCCACATCGCTCTGGGCGAACTGGCTGTTGATATCCTCAAGCTCGAACACCTCGTCATAGGGCACATCGGCCTCGGCCAGCAGCACATTCATATGCCCCGGCATGCGCCCGGCCACCGGATGCACCGCGTAAGACACCTTCACCCCTTCGGCTTTCAGCTTGTCGGCCATTTCACGCAGGGCATGCTGGGCCTGGGCCACCGCGAAGCCATAGCCCGGCACGATGATCACCGAGCCGGCGTTTTTCATGATGAACGCCGCGTCCGCCGCGCTGCCCCGTTTCACCGGCCGCTCCTCGCGCGCCGCCTTGGGGCCGCCGCCATCCTGGCCGAAGCCGCCCAGAATGACGCTGAAGAAGGGCCGGTTCATGCCCTTGCACATGATATAGCTCAGAATGGCGCCCGACGAGCCCACCAGCGCCCCGGTGATGATCAGCGCGGTATTGCCGAGGGTAAAGCCGATGCCGGCCGCCGCCCAGCCGGAATAGGAATTGAGCATCGAGACCACCACCGGCATGTCGGCGCCGCCGATCGGGATGATGATCAGCACGCCCAGCACCAAAGCGGCGATGGTCAGCAGCCAGAACGCCAGATGGTTCTCGCTGCCGGCGAACCAGATGATCAGCAGCACGAGGCCAAGCCCCAGCCCGCCATTGACCACATGGCGCATCGGCAGCAGGATCGGCGCGCCCGACATGGAGCCCTGCAATTTGGCAAAAGCGATCACCGAGCCGGTGAAGGTAATGGCGCCGATGGCTGAGCCCAATGACATTTCCACCAGGCTGGCCGCGTGGATCCCCCCCGGCGCGCCGATGCCGAACGCCGCCGGCGAATAAAGCGCCGACGCCGCCACCATCACCGCCGCCAGACCGACCAGCGAATGGAATGCCGCCACCAATTGCGGCATGGCGGTCATCGGGATGCGCCGGGCGATCACCGCCCCGGCGCCGCCGCCAATGCCCAGCCCGAGCACGATCAGCACCCAACCCGAAAACGAAGGCGAGGCCAGCAGCAATGTGGTGACGATGGCAATCGCCATGCCGGCCATGCCGAACATATTGCCCCGGCGCGAGCTTTCCGGCGATGACAGGCCGCGCAGGGCCAGAATGAACAGGACCCCGGAAATCAGATAGCAGATGGCTGCGAGATTGGCTGACATGGCTTAGCCCTTTTTCTTATACATGGCCAGCATACGCTGGGTGACGAGGAAGCCGCCGAAAATGTTGACCGACGCCATTACGAGCCCGAGAAATCCAAACAGTTTCGACCAGCCGGAGCCGCCGACCAGATCGGTGCCGACCGCCAGCAGGGCGCCCACCACGATCACCGAGCTGATCGCATTGGTCACCGACATCAGCGGCGTGTGCAGGGCCGGGGTCACGCTCCACACCACGTAATAGCCGACAAAGATCGCCAATACGAAGATCGCCAGCCGGAACACGAACGGGTCAATCTCGCCCCCGCCGAGCCCGGCCGCCTGCGAAACCGCCGACGCCGCCGCTGCCGCCGCGTCGGCAAAACCCTGCGCCTGCTCCGCGGCGCTCCGCGCCATGTCGGCTGCGGCCTGGGCTTTGTCGGCCGCCTGCTGTGCTGTGTGCATGCTCATGATTGCTCTCCCTTGGCCAGCGCCGGATGGATGATATTGCCGTCCCGGGTCAGGGCGGTGCCGGTCACGATCTCGTCGTCCCAATTGATGGCCAGCGCGCCCGCGTCTTTGTCATAGAGCGCGGCGATGAAGTTGTAGAGATTATTGGCAAACAGGCTGGAGGCGTCCGCCGCCACCCGGCCCGGCACATTGTGATGCGCGACGATGATCACCCCTTTATGGGTGCTGACCTTGCCCGGTTTCGACAGCTCGCAATTGCCGCCCCGCTCCGCCGCCAGATCGACGATCACCGAACCGGGCTTCATGCTCTCCACCATCGCCTTGCTGATCAGCTTCGGCGCCGGGCGCCCGGGAATCAGCGCCGTGGTGATCACGATATCCTGCTTGGCGATATGCCCGGCCACCAGTTCGGCCTGGCGCTTCTTGAAGTCCTCGCTCATCTCTTTAGCATAACCGCCAGCGGTCTCGCCCTCCTCATCGGACTCGACCATGATGAAGCTGGCGCCAAGGCTCTTGACCTGCTCTTCGGCGGCGCGGCGCACATCGGTGGCGGTGACGATCGCCCCCAGCCGCTTGGCGGTGGCGATGGCCTGCAGGCCGGCCACTCCGGCCCCCATCACGAACACCCGCGCCGGCGCCACCGTACCGGCGGCGGTCATCATCATCGGCAGGGCGTGGCCATATTCGCCGGCCGCGTCGATCACCGCCGCATAGCCGGCCAGATTCGACTGGGACGACAGCACGTCCATCGACTGGGCCCGGGTGATGCGGGGCATGAACTCCATGGCAAACGTAGTGAGCCCCGCTTTTGCCATTTCCTCGACCGCGCCGGGCGCATCGAGCGGGTTCATCACCGCCATCACCGCCGCGCCTTTCTTCATGGCCTTGATTTCCGCAGCTTCCGGCCGGTTGACCTTCAGCACCACATCCGCGTCCCCCAACAGGGACTCCAATGTGTCGGCGATTTCGGCGCCGGCGTCCCGGTAAGCCTGATCGGTGATGCCGGATTTGACCCCGGCCCCTTTCAGCACCGTGACGGATGCACCAAGATCGATGAATTTCTGAACGGATTGCGGCGAGGCCGCCACGCGCGGCTCTTTGGTTTCGGCAGGAACGGCGATTTTCATATCACGTCTTTCCAGTCAAGCTGTGCTCTTAATATTGCTCTGTATTCATTACGTAGGCTGCCCGCAAAACACAAGAGGCACGGGGAGGGCGAGGAGGGCTGGCGTCGGCCTTTTGGTGGCCTTTTGCCCCCCTATCCGGCCCCATATGGGCCCGCGCGGGCAACTGGCAAGGGATGCGCCGGCTCATCCGAACCGACCCATATGCGGATGGCCGGTAACGAGGCTGACCAGATGCGCCAGCACCGCCACCAGCACCACCAGCGCAACGAACAGCAGCGGCGTCGTGGGCACCAGCGAGACCTGGCCCAGCGGGCGCGGGCGGCGCTCGCGCCACACCAGCCCGCCGATCACCACCAGCAGGCCCGCGATCAATCCCAATGTCAGCTCAAGCCCCATCTCGCCACGCCCTTTGTCATTGGCTTATGAAATGGGCATTTGCAGGCCGAAAACAAGCCCGGAACCCGCATCTATCATGCTTGACAGAACCGCCTGTCCCGCTTATGTTTCGCGGCGTTTTCACCGATTATCACCATTTGCACAAGGTGACCCAAGAAACTTGAGTCTGCCGGCAAATGCAGGAGTGCTTGAAATGAAGGTTCGCAATTCAATCCGTTCACTGGCCAAGCGCCACCGGGACAACCGCGTCGTGCGCCGCAAGGGCCGCCTCTATGTGATCAACAAGACCAATCGGCGCTTCAAAGCGCGCCAGGGCTGAGCCTCGCGCGCATGGAAGCCGGCATAAACTTTGCCGGCTTGCGCCTTCTCACGCCGCCTGGTCAGGCGTATGATCCGGTCATGAAAAAGATTATCATGGCCGTTTTTATTTGCGCCGGCCTGGCCACATGGCCCCATGCGCCCGCCCGGGCCGCAGGCAGCGCCATGGACGCGCCCGCGCCGCAGCGGGTCAAAGCAGGCGACAAGCGCTCCAAAGACGCCATCCTGCCCAAACTGACCCGGCAGCTCGGCCAGGCCACCGACCCCGACAATGCCCGGATTCTGGCCGGGACCATCCGCAAATTATGGCGCTATTCGGATAGCCCGACCATCCGGCTGCTGATGGAGCGCGCCGGCGTGCTGATCTCCGAATCCCGGCCGGTGCCGGCCTTGCGGATTCTCGATTCCATTGTGGAAATCGCCCCCGAATATGGCGAAGCCTGGTTCCAGCGCTCAGTGCTGCTGTTGCAGATGGATGAGATCGGCCGCGCTCTGCACGATGTCGGCCAGACCCTCGATCTCAACCCCGATCATTTCGACGCTCTGCGCCAGCTCGGGGTCATTCTCAACCGACTCGGCGAACGCAAGGGGGCGCTCAATGCCTATCAGCGCGCGCGCCGGCTTTATCCGCTGCTGCCGGGCATCGGTGAGGCGATCAAGGCGCTGAGCGAGCCCGCCGGACGGGCGATCTAGGCTTATCGGCGTTTCCGCTCCGGGCGCACCGGAATCGGGCGCAGCTCCGGTGGCGGCTGCATCAGGCGCACCAGCCAGGACCGGACCATCTGGCGGCGGCCGCCGCCCCGGTTCTCGGGCTCATCATAATCAAGCGAGAAGATCGCCAGCCCCATGCCGACGCTGCCGAAGGTGATGGCAAACCCCGCCAGCAGCAGCACCATCGCCACCACACCATCCGGAGAGCGGCTGATCAGGCCCCACAGCCCCTGATAATCCACCACCAGCAACAGCCCGGCCAGGGACCATCCGATGCCGATTCCGATCAGCATGTGGCGCAGCAGGAAACGCAGCAACATATGTTTCATCGGTCCG
>PKTQ01000322.1 GCA_002869085.1 Hyphomicrobiales bacterium
AATGAAATGCACGGCCCCGCCGAGTGAGAACGGATAATGGGGCAATCTGCCTTTGATCTTGTAGGCGATGATGCACATGCCGTATTTCGCCCCTTCGGCGGCGCGCAGCAGATAGTCCTCGCAAATTCGGGTTCTGGGAATGAGATGGGTGATTTTCAGGGCGGTGAAGGTGCCGACCTGCATTCCGTTGTCGAAAGCCAGCAGGCTGAGTTCTTCATCTTCTCCTGCCGCCAGCTCTTTCCCCTTGCGCCCGGTCAGCGGAAGCTTGTCGGTTCTGTTCCTGACCAGATGCTGGCGGCAGATTGAGGTTCTGACACACATCCCGCCACCCCATGGTGTGGCGTCAGGGGCAAGATACTGAACGGCAATCTTGTCTTCATCAAAAATCCGGACGGATAAAAGGGATTGATATTTCTTGTATTTTTCAGGCAGGGGGATTTCAAACTCCCCTTCAATATGACCGCTGCCCCAGAGCGCGAGGCGGGGACGGCTTTGGGCGATCTCCAGGACCCTGGCCAGATAGTCCGGGGCCAGCACGACATCATCATCGACAAAAACCAGCAATTCGGCCCGGGCCACGCGCATGCCGTGGCGGCGCGCTATGGACAGGCCGAGGCTTGGCTCCGTCACGATGGCGCCATTGGCATGCCAGCCGAGATCCCAGTTTTCCGACAGGGGGCGATCCGAGGCATTGTCGATCAGTATGAGCTCCCATTGCTCCCGGGCGAGGCTCTGGTCTTTCAGGCCGGCAAGACAGCGCTGGAAATAATCGGGGCGCGGATTATGGCTGCAGATAATGACGGACAGGGACAACATGCGCCGAGATATAGGGGAAAACCCAAAATATGTAATTAAAACAATTTAGCTCCCGGCCGGTTTCAATAGCCGGCGGCGGCGATAAAACTGGTCAAACCCTGCCAATATCATTAATCATCCGGCGAGGAAACACCGCTTCCGCGCCGGTGGCGGGTCCTGGCGGACCGCCGGCATCATTGTGAGAGAGACCGGGCATGGGAAAAATCCTTTATGGGGTGATGGGCGACAGCGGCGGGCATCTGTCGCGTTCGCTGGCCATTGCCCGCCAGCTTGAAGGTCATGAGATCCTTTTCGTTGGCGGCGGCCGGGTCGGCGAGGTCACCCGCCATGGCTATCAGCTGGTGAAGGCGCCGATGCTCGGCACCGAGGTGAGGGGCGGGCGGGTCGATGTCACGGCCACGGCCCTGAACGGCCTGCGGCTCGCCCTGCGGCGCGGCGCGATCACCGAGCGCCTGGCCGGGGTGATCGATGAGTTCGATCCCGATCTGATCGTGACCGATTATGAATATTTCCTGCCTCTGGCGGCGCGCAAAAGGGGGCGGCCCTGCATAAGTGTCGACCGTCAACATGTGCTGACCAATTGTGTCTATTCCTCGCCGCCCGGGCACCGGTTCAGCGCCCTGCTGACCAAGGGGGTGATCCGCGCCACCCATATGCGCGCCTCGCGCTATCTGATCAGTTCCTTCGCGCCGATGCAGCCGGTCGATGCGGAAACGACCGAGATTTTCCCGCCGGTGCTGCGGCGGGAAGTCGAGGGCCTGTCCCCCGCCGCGGGCGGTCATGGGCTGGTTTATCTCTACGGCATCGCCCCGGCGCGGCTGCGGCAATTGCTGGGCGGGCGGGCGCGGCGCTTTATCATTTATGGCCATGATCTGGAGAGCGAGGAGGGCAATCTGAGCTTCCGCCGCCATTCGGTCGATGGATTTCTGGCTGACCTGGCCGGCGCGGATTATGTGATCTCTCATGGCGGCCATAATCTGATCTCGGAGGCGCTGCATCTGGGCAAGCCGTTGCTGTGCTGCCCGATCGCCCTGGAATATGAGCAATATTTCAATGCCCATCTTCTGCAGGCCGCCGGCTATGGCGCCGCCGGCGATATCAGGCGCGGCGGCGCGATGGTCGATGACTTTGAGGCGGCGCTGCCCGGCATGGCGCGCGCTGCCGCCGCCTATCGGCCCTGGGGGCAGGGCACTATTGCGGCCCGTCTGGAGCAGCTCATCTCCGGATAGGTCTGACTCAGTTGCCGCCGATATCGCCGTGGTGGCGCAAATGCCAGCGCCAGGCGGTGCGGATGATGGTGTTCAGATCGGAGCATTCCGGGCTGAAGCCAAGCTCGGCTCTGGCCAGCGCGGCATCGGCGATCAGCACGGCCGGGTCGCCGGGGCGGCGCGGGCCGGTGATGCCGGGCAGGCGGCGTCCGGTCTCGGCTTCTATCGCCTCCACCACCTGGCGCACCGAATAGCCGTGGCCGGTGCCGAGATTGAAGGCGCCGCCCTTGTGGCCGCCGCGCAGGCGCCTCAGGGCGCTCAGATGCGCCCGGGCCAGATCGTCCACATGGATATAGTCGCGAATCGCGGTGCCGTCCGGGGTGTCGTAATCATTGCCGAAAATGGTGAAATCGCTCACATGGCCGAGCAGGGCCAGCATGGCCCGGGGGATGAGATGGGTTTCAGGCTCGTGCCATTCGCCGATGCGCCCGTCCAGATCGGCGCCGCAGGCATTGAAATAGCGCAGGGCGATGGCGCTGAAGCCATGGGCCTGGCTGAAATCGGACAGAATCTGCTCGATCATCCATTTGGTGCGGCCATAGGGGTTGACCGGAGCCGGCGGGGTGGCCTCGGAGATGGGGGCGCCGCCGGCATTGCCATAGAGCGAGCAGGTGCTGGAAAACACGATGGTGTTCACCCCCTCATCGCGCATGGCGCCGAGCAGCGACAGGGTGCCGGCCACATTGTTATCGTAATATTTGTGCGGATCGATCATCGATTCGCCCACTTCCGCCGAGGCCGCGAAATGAATGACCGCCTCGGCGCCGCTGTCCCTCAGCGCCCGGGCGGCGGCGGCCCGGTCGCGTATGTCGCCCTCGATCAGCGGACCCCAGCGGACAAAATCCGCATGGCCGGTGGTGAGATTGTCATACACCACGGGGCGAAAGCCGCTGGCGGCCAGCAGCCGGCAGCAATGGGCGCCGATATAGCCGGCGCCGCCCACCACCAGCACCGGCGGGGGGGATGAGGATGTGGCGGTTGGTTCTGGCACGGTATCGGCTCCTGCGGCTGGCTCGGGCGCTGTCTGGGTGGACGGGGTCTGCGAGGGGGGTCAATCTAGCGCCCTTTGGCAGCGGACAAAACCCAAAACTAGCGCCCTTTGGCGGCTGACAAAACCCAAAAACCGCGATACTGCGGCTTGCATAGAGGGGACAATTACGGTCTTATAGCCAGCTTGAAACCGATGCCATGATCCGGCAGGGTTGTTTCCTCACCGGATTTGCAAGGGCAGGAAGCGCCGCCGGGGCCTTGAAGCCGGCAGGCGCGAGCAGGAAAGCGTTCAGACATATGTTATCACAAGCAGTACATGCGGCTGCGTTCGCCAAGCTGGCGCCGGCCATGCTGGACCGGCCGGGTTTTTCGCTGGAAACCGGCAAGCTGCTGATGAGCCGGTTCCTGCACGGGCTGCGGGTGCCGGCGGACGGCCAGGGCGGGCGCATTCGCCAGGTCAGCATCCGCATTACCGACCGGTGCAATCTGCGTTGCCACACCTGCGGGCAATGGGGCGACAGCGGCTATCTGCTGGACCGGCCGCTGCGTGAGCTGATTCGCAATGAAGTGCCGCCGGAGCGCTATCTGGAACTGGTGGAGGACCTGGTGGCGCATAATCACCGGCCGGGGCTCTATCTGTGGGGCGGCGAGCCGATGCTGAACAAGGGCACGGTGCCGCTGATCGAGGCGGCGGCCCGGCACGGCCTGCCGACCAGCATCGCCACCAACGGCACCAGGCTGGCCGAGAGCGCGGCCGAACTGGTGAAGGCGCCGCTCTATCTGGCCCAGGTTTCGATCGATGGCGGCGATGCGGCCACCCATAATGCCAGCCGTCCGGGGGCGAATGTCTCGAATGATAATTTCGCCACGGTCAATAATGCGCTCGATGCGCTGGGCGAGGAGCGGCGGCGCCAGGGCTCGCGCCTGCCGATCCTGGCCGGGCTGTGCACCATCAATCAGCGCAATGCCGACCGTCTGGTCGATGTCTATGAGGCGTTTGCCGACAAGGTCGATGTGCTGGTGTTCTATCTGCTGTGGTGGATCGACGAGGACGCCGCCCGGCGGCACACAGAGGATTTCACGCGCCGCTTCGGTTTCGCGCCGGAGCTGCATAATGGCTGGATCGGCGGCTGGCGGCCGACCGATTATGCCAAATTGTCGGAGCAACTGACGACGCTCAGCAAGCGCGGGCTGTCGCCGAAGGGACCGGCGGTGGTGATTCTGCCGCATCTGACCAAGGCGCGGGATCTGGAGCGCTATTATACCGATCACGACGCCACCTTCGGCTATGACAAATGCACTTCGATTTACCGGATGGTCGAAATCAACGCCAATGGCAATATGTCCCCCTGCCGCGACTATCACGATTATGTGGTCGGCAATGTCAAAACCAACACCATCACCGAAATATGGAACAATGATCCCTACCGCAAATTCCGCTGCAGCCTGGGACAGGACGGACTGATGCCGGCCTGCACCCGCTGCTGCGGGCTGATGGGCAATTAATCGCAAATCTCCTCACGCATTCAAGTTCCGGCCATGAACACCGCCTATATTCTTTTGTGGTTTCCCAATCCGACGGAGACCTTCATTTTCCGCGAGGTCGAGAATCTGCGGCGCCAGGGATTGGAGCTGCGGGTCTATACGCTTTATGGGCCGTGGCGGCGCAATCTGTCGCGCGAGATGAGCGCCACCTCGGTGCCGGTGCACCGGCTGGGGGCGCGGGCGCTGTTTCGCATGCTGGGCGATGTGGTGCACTGGTACCGGCGCAAACCGGCCATGGTGCGCGGATTATTCCGGGAGGCCTGGCTGCGGCGCTGGCGCGGGGTGGAGAAAACGGCCGAAAATCTGTGGGCGTTCCTGGCCGGGTTTCACCTGGCGCGGCGGGCCGAGGCCGACGGGATCGGGCATCTGCACGCGCCCTGGGCCAATGGGCCGGCCACCGCCGCCTGGGTTGCTTCGCGGCTGACCGGCACCCCGTTCAGCTTCACGGCGCGGGCCTGGGATATCTATCCGCCGGACGCATTGATCAATGAAAAAGTGCGCGAGGCCCGCTTTGTGCGCAGCGAGACCAGGGCCAATATCAGCCATTTGATGAAACTGACCGGCGAGCCGGAGGACAAGTTCCGTCTGACCCATAACGGGGTGCCGTTCCAGCCCCATGAGGACGCCGCCCTATTGATGCGCGATCCGGTGCAATTGCTGTCGGTGGGGCGGCTGGTGCGCAAGAAGGGCTTTGATCAATTGCTGCGGGCGCTCGCCCTGCTGGCCGGTGAGGGGGTGCGCGTGGAGCTGACCATTGCCGGCAGCGGGCCGCTGCGGCGCCCGCTCCAGCGCCTTGCGCGGCAATTGAACATAGCCGGGCAGGTGAATTTTGCCGGCTTTGTCAGCTATGACGAGGTGGGGGCGCTGTTTCAGCGGGCGGATCTGATGGTGATGCCTTGCGTGATCGCCCCGTCCGGCGACCGGGACGGCATTCCCACCGTGATCATGGAGGCGCTGATGCACAGGCTGCCGGTGATCTCGACCGATGTGTCGGGCATTCCGGAGCTGATCGAGCATGAGGTGACCGGCCTGCTGGTGCCGGAGAAAGACCCGGAGGCGCTGGCGGCGGCGATCAAGCGCTTGGCGGGCGATCGCGATTTTGCGCTGGAGATAGCGAGCCGGGGCCGCGAGCGGGTGCGCGAGCGCTTCAACCCGGAGATCAATCACCGCGCCATTTTCGAGCTTTACCGGACGATCGGGCCCGAGGGCTGATGGCGGCGGCGCGAAAATTGCGGCTGGCGGTGCTGCTGGAGGATCTCGATTTCGGCGGCACCCAGCGTTATGCCACCCATCTGCTGAAGGGGCTGGACCGGGGCCTTATCGAGCCGGAATTATGGACCCTGCGCGGGGGGCGGGACTTTCTGGGCGAGATGCAGGCCTCGGGTGTGCCCATGCGCCATATGAGCCACAGCCGCAAGGTGGGGCCG
>PKTQ01000186.1 GCA_002869085.1 Hyphomicrobiales bacterium
CTTATTTGCCATTCCGGCGCCTCGTAGTGTCCATTTAATCCTAGCGGACACTAAACCACGTCATCCTCCTGCGTTAGGTGGGTCACACCGGACGCTTACATTAAGACCTCTTTCGCGCTACGATTTCTCGCGATCATTAGCCTGGTGTTAACGGTAATTCATTAAATAGATATCCAATATACATTTAAGGATTGAGCGCTATGAAGACTATCAAGTTCAGGCTGGTTGCCGTTTATGGGGCCTTTGCCTTTTTTTCGGTTCTGGGCGTGATCATCGTGCTGATATTGTTTGGCAATTATTTAACCCAAACGGCGCTGAACGAGGCACTTGAGACCACTTCGAAGCGTTTTCAGACCCGACTGAATGCCACACAGCGCACGACGGAAATCCTGACCGAATCACTGGCGGTGCAGCCTAATCTGGTGAAGGGGCTGGCCGATGGGAATCGTTTCTTGCTGCAGGCTGAAACGGTCCCTCTATTCAAGAAGCTCAAGGAAAAGTTCGGCGTCAAACAGTTGCAGTTTCATACAGCTCCAGCAACGTCGTTTTTCCGGGCTCATAAGCCGGGTAAATTCGGCGATGATCTGTCGTCGTTCCGCCATACTGTGGTGGCTGCCAATACCAAGCAGAAGACCGTTTCAGGCGTCGAAAAAGGCGTGGCCGGCTTCGGAATGCGTTCCGTGGTGCCGATGTTCGAAAATGGCCGACATATAGGAACCGTTGAACTGGGTGTCAGCCTGGAGAAGACCGCTCAGAAATTCTCCAAGGTCGCCGATGCCAAGGTCGCATTGTTCATGATCAGAGATGGCAAGCTGGATGCAAGCAAGGTCTCGACCTTCGATGGCCCGATTGATCATGTGAAGGTAGCTGGTTACGGGGCCGATCAGAAGAATGTGCGCTTGATCGATAATGATCTGGTGGATAAACGTTACGGCATCGAGCTGTTCCCGATCAAGGATTACAGTGGCAAGCCGGTTCTGGTGGCGATGGTCGGCATCGACAAAAGCGCCTTTGACGGCATTTCTTCCCTGATCACTTATATCGCGGCGGCAATTGCGATTGTGGCGCTGCTGGTCAATCTGGCTATTTTCTATTGGCTCGACCGTACTGTTTTCAAGCGCCTCAACCGGTTGACGAGGCAAATTCGCAGTCTGGCCGGCGGCGATACGAACATCGAACCCGAGGCCGGCACTTCCAAGGATGAAATAGCCGAAATCGCCCAGGCGGTCGGTGTGTTGCGGGATAATGACATCGAGCGGATAAAACTGGAATCGAACGCGCATATCGAGCGTGACCGCGAACATCACCGGCAGGTCTATATCGAATGTCTGATCCAGAAGTTCCAGCAGACTATCGACGAGACCCTGAGCGCGGTGCATGGCCAGACGGAAGTCATGCACAGCACCGCCCAAAATTTGTCGCATGTGGCCATATCGGCAACCGAGGAGGCCAACACCGCTGAACATGCCTCGGCCGGCGCCTCGTCCAATGTGGATACCGTTGCGGCGGCGACCGAGGAACTCGTAGCCTCGGTTCAGGAGATCGCCTCGCAAACCCATCATGCCAATGATCTGGTATCGAAAGCGGTTGAAAAAGCCATCGCCACGGATCAGGATATTTCGGCGCTTGCCGAAGCGGCCGAAAAGGTCGGCGACGTGGTCGGGCTCATTCACGACATCGCTGACCAGACCAATCTGCTGGCGCTGAATGCGACCATCGAAGCGGCCCGCGCCGGGGAGGCAGGCAAGGGCTTTGCGGTGGTGGCTTCCGAAGTGAAGGGACTGGCCAGCCAGACCACGAAGGCGACCGAGGAGATCGGCAACCAGGTCTCGTCCATCCAGGCGTCCATTCGCCATGCGGTGGACGCGATCCGCAACATCGCCCAGAGCGTCGGTGAGGTGAGCACGGTCACCACCACCATCGCCTCGGCGGTGGAGGAGCAGGAGGCGGCCACCCGGGAGATTTCCAACTCGATACAGTCGGCGGCAAATGGCACGCAAACCGCCATGCGCAGCTCCAAGGATGTTGCCGAGGTAATCGGCAAGACCACCCATGAGGCCGGAACCGTGCAATCGGCCTCCGATGAGCTGGCGCAGGTCGCCAAGCAATTGGCGGCGATGGTGGAAAAATTCCTGACCGACGTGGCCAGGGATGTGGACGAGCGCCGGCAGAGCCTCAGGGTCAAGATGCATCAGGTGGTGGTGGTCCAGACCTCGGGGCGGCGCTTTACCAGCACGATTCTCGATGCCAGCCGGTCCGGCTGTAAGCTTGATGAGGCGAGCGGGGTCGAGATCGGCGAGACCGTGGAAGTCGAGCTTGCGGATGGCGAAACTGTGCAGGCGAAGATCGTGCGAGAAGCTGGCAAAGGTGTCGGTCTACAATTTACGGAGCAGTTGACCGACATCGACTGGTTGAATGCGGCCTAATCTGAAAAAGGAAAACCAGATAATTTAGAGGCTGGGGTCAATAGCAGCTAAACTCGAGTCCCTCGATGGTGTCGGTGAATCTGAGTAGCCGTCAAAGTCACTATCTATGGCAAGCCCCACTTCATAGTAGCCGGTACAGACAAAGGGCCGAAAACCGAAATTATCCCGAGGACCAGTGATGGCACTTTTTCTCCGATGCACCGATGTCTGCTTTGCGGGGGGATAGCAGTCGCAAAAGCTGACGGGCGCAAATGGCCGCAATGGGCCGTCAGCGGCACTGAGCAACGTTCAGCTTGGGCGGAAAGTGATCATTCGCTACATCGGAAACAACGCCCACTCTGACCCATATCAGAAATCCCAAGCAGTTTATTCAACAAAACACAATTAACGCTAACACAACTTTTTCCCGGTAAATCGGAATTTGTGTGTTTCGGGCGTATCGTAATGATTTCACATTATGAAATTCGGGCCTTGACGGCATTGTCAATGGTTTTGGATCCAACTGTGAAACCGTTTCGATTTAAACGCCTTTTGTCCAGAAGCAGGAGGTTCGGGCATTGGCCAGTCAAATTCAGCCAACAGGGGTGGAGCGCTTTTTCGGTGAAGATGAGATCATTGTCAGCAAGACCGACCTCAAGGGCCGGATCACCTATTGCAATGATGTCTGCCGCAACATTGCCGGCTATAAAAATCATGAAATAGTCGGTCAGCCGCACAGCATTCTAAGGCATCCGGATATGCCGAGGTCGGTATTCAAGCTGTTGTGGGACACGATCTCCGCGAAACGGGAGATTTTCGCCTATGTCATCAACATCGCAAAGAATGGCGATCACTATTGGGTGTTTGCCCATGTGACGCCCTCGATCAATGCGGCGGGCGAGATCACCGGCTATCATTCCAACCGGCGCGTGCCCAATCGCAGCATTGTGGACAATGCCATCATCCCCCTTTACCGCAGCCTGCTGGATATCGAACAGAAAGCCCCAAACCGCAAACTGGGGCTTGAGAACGGCTTTAATGCTCTGACCAACCTGCTGAAAGAAAAGAATGTCACCTATGATGAATTTGTCTTCTCTCTCTAAAGCTCTGATTGCCGTCGGGTTGTCATCGGTCTTTTCCCTCATCTGCCTGATCTGGCTGGCCGTCCAGGGCGCCGGGGTCGGTATCGTCCTGGCAGCTTGCGCTTCGTTGCCGGCCATCCTGGCCGCGCTGGCCATGCTGCAGACCCGCAGAACGGTCAGACATGTGTCCGAGATCAGCCGCCAGCTCGGCAATGGCGATTTTGATGTCCGCACCAATGAGTCTCTCGATCATGGCGACATGCTGCAGATGATGACCGACGTCAATTATTTCGCCGATCATTCGGACGCCTTCATCCGCGAGGCGGTGGCCTCGACCCAGGCGATCGCCGCCAATAAATATTACCGCCGCATCATGCTCCAGGGTATGCATGGCAGCTTCAAGGCCAATGCAGGCTATGTGAATGACGCCGTGCAGCGGATTCAGGACCGGATTCTGGATTTTACCGACAAGACGTCAGATTTCGAAGACATGATCGGGTCCATCGTCGGTAATCTCACCACATCGGGCAGCGAGCTCTCGGAAACGGCCCAGAAGATGGAGTACAGGGCGGCATCCACCAATGACCGGGCCTCCATCGTGGCTTCGGCATCGGTTGAAACCACCACCAATGTGGAAACCGTCTCGGCGGCGGTTGAAGAACTCTCGGCCTCATCACGGGAGATCGGCCAGCAGGTGCTCCGTTCAGCGGAAATTGCCCGGGCTGCGGTTGATCAGGTCAGAGTCGGGCAGTCGAAGATCGACAGCCTTAGGGAGGCCGCAACCACCATTGGCCAGGTTGTCGAGCTGATCAATGATGTGGCGGAGCAGACCAATCTGCTGGCGCTCAATGCCACCATCGAGGCGGCGCGGGCCGGGGAGGCCGGCAAGGGCTTCGCGGTCGTGGCCAGCGAGGTCAAGGTCCTGTCCGGGCAGACCGCCAAGGCCATCGAACAGATCTCGTCGCAAATCTATCAGATCCAGACCGCGACCAACGAGGCCGTGCACAGCTTCGAAGGGGTGAGCAGCACGATCTCAGAAATGGATGAGATCACCAATGTGGTCGCCGCCACGGCTCAGGAGCAGAGCCAGGCAACGGCGGAGATCGCGGAAAATGTGAATCAGGCCCTGATCGGGACCCAGCAGGTGTCGGAAAACATCACCAAAGTCTCTAGCGCCGCCAATGAGACTGGCAAATCAGCGGAAACGGTTCTGGTGTCGGCGGCCCATATGAATCAGAGCGCCACCGTGCTCACCGAAGAGGTCAAAGGATTCATCCAGCAGCTGAGACAGGGCCCACTTGACAGGCGCGAAAGCAATGATGTCAACTATGCAGGGCCGGAACGCCGTCAAAAGGAACAGGATCAGCGTGTTGCCTAAGCTGAAAAGTGATCAGATAGGATATAGCCGCGCAGGCATAACAGTATTTCACCTTCCGCAGCGGTTCGCAGAATAAGCCAGTTCTTGGCACATATTCGCCGATTGGACGATGTCCGCATTGCGTGGGTCAGAAGCCATGAAATCCGGTTAATGCGTATGACCGCATTGGGCCGATTGCGGCTACAGTCGTGGCTGAGGCTAACGTCTGCTTTAGCAAGCTACCAGACAAAATCGAACGGTCTGCCGTTGGCCTCAAATCGGTCGTTGGCCGGTGCCGCAGCGAATGTCCGCTTTCCGCCCAATGTTGCCTTTCAGCAGAGCGATGGAATAGTCGGCTTGGGGTCAACAACTGCCTCATCGATGCAGCGGTGAGATGTCGATGTGGGGTGATCTTAGTAAAGCCTCAATGCTGTAACGTTACTTTTCAACAGAAATGACGCTCCAATCTGTCAGCCCTTAAGTGAACGCCTGATGACCCAGACACACTTGCTTACCTCTATTCTACTTGCCGCCACTGTGATTAGTCTGGGTTCGTGCGCAAAGAGAGGGGCAGATGACACGGTCACGGCATTCTATACCGAGCCCGATCAAGGTTCTCTCAGTGCTCGCGAGTGCTTGATGAGAGCGATGTATTTCGAGTCCAACCGCTCCAGCCAAGAAGGGTTGCTTGCGGTTGGAACAGTTGTGATGAACCGGGTGGAATCGCCTGATTTTCCCTCCAGCGTTTGCGAGGTGGTAGGTCAGCACAAGCAGTTCGCGGCAGGTGTTTTAACCCGAGAAATGCGGGGCAATACAAAAGACATAGCCAAATTGGCTGAAGCCGTTTTAGACGGCAAGCGGCATCCGGGCGTAAAACAAGCCAAATTCTTCCACATGGCTGGCCTGCGTTTTCCATACAAGAATATGCACTATGTACTGATTGCCGGTGGCAATGCGTTTTATGAAAAACGTAAGCGAAGAAGACGCTAAGGTCACATGAGAGTGTCATGTCTGCTCAGGGTCATTAGCACGCATTCTGGCAGCGGCATTATTGACCGGTATCAGTCCACTTGCAGACGTTCGTGTCTAATGCAGCGAATGGCTGCTCCCCGCCTATCCTTTCCATTCGAAGCATCGCTGTGATGACCGCCTTGGGTCAAAAGCGGACGATAAACACATGAGATCAGACGTCCGCTAAATACTGATGAGCTGAAGTGATTTCAGTGCTTCAGCTAAAATTGTTCTGGATCTAGCTCGTTTGAAGTCATGCTGACTAGACCCCAAGCGAGCGCCAAAACACCTTACCGTGCTTACTATGTGATTACTAAAAGAAAAAGGGTTAGGCGTGCAAACACCTAACCCTTTGAAATGAATGGTACCGCTGCCTTGATTCGAACAAGGGACCTCCTGATCCACAATCAGGCGCTCTAACCTACTGAGCTACAGCGGCACGGGGCTTCCTTCTATCGGCT
>PKTQ01000410.1 GCA_002869085.1 Hyphomicrobiales bacterium
CCGCCGAGCAGGTTCCGGATCGCCGCCGTGGCGATGGTGGTGCGCGGCCACAGGGCATTGACCGCGATGCCGTGGGGCCGGAATTCCTCGGCCATGCCCAGCACCGCCATTGACATGCCGAATTTGGCCATCGAATAGGCCAGATGCGGTGCGAACCATTTCGCCTGCATGTCGAGCGGCGGCGACAGGGTGAGGATATGCGGATTATCCGCCTGCTCTAGCCAGGGCAGGCAGGCTTTCGAGGTCATGAAGGTGCCGCGCGCATTGACGCTGTGCATCAGATCGAACCGGCGCATCGGGGTCTCGCCCGTCCGGGTCAGGGAGATGGCGCTGGCATTGTTGATGCAGATATCGATGCCGCCGAAGGTCTCCGCGGTTTGAGCCACCGCCGCCTCGACCTGCTCCTCAAAGCGGATATTGCACAGGATCGGCAGCGCCTTGCCGCCGGCCGCCTCGATCTCGCGCGCCGCGCTGTGGATGGTGCCTGGCAGTTTCGGATGCGGTTTGCCGGTCTTGGCCAATATGGCGATATTGGCGCCGTCGCGCGCCGCCCTGAGCGCGATCGCCAGGCCGATGCCCCGGCTGGCGCCGGTGATCAGCAATGTTTTTCCAGCCAGTGAACTCATCATTTTATCATAGAGCACCTTTCGATCAAATAGAACCAATTCTGCTTCCTGATTGACGTGGCGGGTGCAGAGCCGAAACGGGCAAAATGCGATGCAACCCTAACCCATCATCGGCCTGGTCTGGTGGATGGCGGATTTGCTGGTGTTTTCGTGAACGCAGGACCGCTCTGATACATCGGATCGAATGGGTTCGATTGTTGGTGGGGCGTCAATCGGAAGCCTTTGACAGGACGGGCGATTTTGCCCCAAATCCGGCGTCAAGAATCTTGGCCGCACGCGGGGTGCGCCTTTCGATCCTTGACTTGGCCTTGCAGCAAAATCGCTCCGTCAGAATGATCCTATTTGATCGAAAGATGCTCTCGCCATCCCCTGCGCCATGAACAGCAAATTTTAATTTTTATGAATGTGATCTATGTCAAGGCGATCCGAGCCTTGGCGGCTCTAGGCTGATGCGGATAAATCCCGAACAACGAGGTGCGGTGATGCTGATTGCCAAGGATGCGATTCCCCAGGTGGCGATTGATATCATGAACGAGGTTCATGACGAGGAAGTGGTTCTGCTCAACGATATCGATGCGCTGATCGAGCGGCGTCTGTCGGGCGAGGATGTGGAAGAGGCCCTGGGCGCCCGCATCGAGGATCTGATGGAACATGTGGAGTTTCACTTCTCCAATGAAGAGCGGCTGATGCGCGAAACCGGTGTGCCGGTCTATCCCATTCATCGCGGCGAGCATGACCGGGTGCGGGACGAACTCGGCACCATCTGCGCCGACTGGCGCTCGGAGGAGGGCTTTGCCCGCTTTGCCGCTTATATCCGCCAGACCATGCCGCCCTGGTTCGCCAACCATGTCGCCACCATGGACACGGTGACCGCCCATATGATGAGCCAGGTGCTGGCCTGAGGCCTGCCTGAATGTCGATTCAGTCTAGTGCCCCGCCACGGCGGGCTTAGACATGCTGGCCGCCATTGATATGGATTTCGGCGCCGGTGACATAGCTCGAGGTTTCCGAACATAAAGTGTAGATGATCTTGGCCACTTCCTCCGGCTGGCCGAGCCGGCGCAGCGGTATCTGTTCCACCAGCTTGTCGGTGCCGGGCGACAGGATCGCCGTTTCGATCTCACCCGGCGCAATGGCGTTGACCCTGATGCCTTTCGGGCCGAAATCCGCCGCCATCTCCCGGGTCAGCGCCGCCAGCGCCGCCTTCGAGGTGGCATAGGCCGCCCCGGCAAAGGGGTGCACCCGGCTGCCGGCAATCGAGGTGACATTGACCACCGCGCCGCGTGCCTTGCTCAGCTCGTCCATCAGCCCGCGCGCCAGCAGGATCGGCGCAAAGAAGTTGACATGGAACACATCCTTCCAGTCTTCCGGGTCGGTGTTCAGCGTGCCGAGGCGCTCGCCATTCGGGCCCTTGGGCGATATGCCGGCATTGTTGACGAGCGCGGTCAGGCGCGAGCCGTTATATTCCAGCCTTTGCTTGATCTCGGCGATGCCGGCCATGGTGTTGTCGAGGTTGGAAAGGTCGATCTGGATATGATCTTCCGGCCCCGCCTCCCACGGGCAGTATTCCGAAAATGCGTGGCGCGAACAGGTGATCACCCGCCAGCCGGCGCTGGCGAAACGCTTCACTGTGGCATGGCCGATGCCCCGGCTGGCGCCGGTGAGCACCAGGGTGTTTTCCTCGCCCGGCGGAATGTTCTTCATCGGCATGCGATTCGCTCCTTATTTCAGGGCCCCATTAGAGCCCGGTTGGCCGTGCGCTGGCAATTCCGGTGAATTACTGAGATGGAAAGGCTCACGGGTAGAGACGGGTGGTGCTCCAGGCCTCTTCTGGCGCCGCGCGCCGGAACACCAGCCGGTCATGCAGGCGGAACGCCCCATTGCGCCAAAACTCGATCTCCACCGGGCGGATGCGGAACCCCGACCAATAGGCCGGGCGCGGGATTTTCCCCACCGCATATTTGGCCGCATATTTGGCCACCTGTTTTTCCAGCGCGAAGCGGCTTTCCAGCGGCCGCGACTGTTTCGAGGCCCAGGCGCCGATGCGGCTGTCGCGGGCGCGGCTGTCATAATAAGCATCGGCCTCATGGGCGCTGACCTGCTCCACCGGGCCTCGCAGGCGCACCTGCCGCTGCTGGCTCTTCCAGTGAAACACCATCGCCGCCTGCGGATTGGCCAGCAATTCCTGGCCCTTGGCGCTCTCATAATTGGTGTAGAACACGAAGCCATCCGCGTCATAGGCCTTCAGCAGCACCATGCGCACATTGGGCATGCCCTGCGTATCGGCGCTGGCGAGGGCGCAGGCATTGGCATCGTCGGGCTCGGTTTTTTCCGCCCGCGCCAGCCAGTCGGCGAACAGCGCCACCGGATCGGCCGATCCCGCGCCGACCCCAAACAGTCCCTTGTCCTTGTTGTCATTCATGAGCGGCGCTCCTGATGCTTCCTGTGACACTTAAACTCTTGGGATTTGGCCGTAATTGCCTATCTAATAGGCAACGGCATCACCAAACACATATCCCGCCCTGTTTTGAACTGTTGAGCCGCGAATGCAAGCAGTATATCTGTGAGCGGGAGCATATTAGGCAGGAATCAGGTCACATGAGCGATCCATACAAGGTTCTCGGATTGGACAAGACGGCATCGCCGGCTGAAATCAAGAAAGCCTATCGCGGGCTGGCCAAGAAATATCACCCCGATACCAGCGGCGACGACAAGTCGGCGGCGGACAAGTTCGCCGAAATCTCGACCGCCTATGAATTGCTGGGCGACAAGGACAAGCGCGCCCAATATGACCGCGGCGAGATCGATGAAAAGGGCAATTCGCGTTTCCATCCCGGCATGGGGGGCATGGGGGGCATGGGCGGCCATCCCTTCGGCGCCGGTGGCGGCGGGCATCCCTTTGGCGGCGGCGGCTTTTCGGCCGAGGATCTGTTTTCGGGCATTTTCGGCGCCGGCCAGCGCGGCGGCGCCGGCATGCGCATGAAAGGCCAGGACCGGCACTATTCCCTCAAGGTCAATCTGCTCGACACGGTCAGCGGCGCCACCAGGCGGCTCAACCTGCCCACCGGACAGACCCTGGATGTGCGTATTCCCCCCGGGGTCGAGGACGGCCAGATCATCCGCCTCAAGGGCCAGGGCGAGGCGGGGCTCGGCGGCGGCCCGGCCGGGGACGCCATGGTCACGGTCGAGGTGCTGCCCGATCCGTTGTTTCAGCGCGAGGGCGACAATCTGCGCCTTGAACTGCCGATCACCCTCTACGAAGCTGTGCTCGGCGGCAAGGTGCGCGCGCCGGTGCCCGGCGGCTCAGTGCAACTGACCATTCCGCCCGGCTCGTCCGGGGGTAAGACTCTGCGCCTGAAAGGCAAGGGTGTGCAGCCCAAGACCCGGCCGGCCGGGGACCTGCTGGTGAAACTGCGTATCGAGCTGCCCAATGAAACTGATGAGAAGCTGGACGAACTGATGCGCCGGCATCGGGACGAGAACCCCTATAACCCGCGTGGAGGCGCCTATGACCGCTAGATTCCTGACTTTCGCCGTGCTGGCCCTGGCCGCCCTGGGGCTGCAGGGCTGTTTCGTCTCACCCGAACCGCTGCTGACCGCCTCTGAGGCCGATTTCCCGTTCAAGACCCTGACCTTCAAGAGCGAAAGCAAATCCGTCACCCTCAGCCGGGACGGGGATCTTTATCGGATCAAGGGCGATGACGATGCGCCCACCTATCTGTTCAAGAAGATCGGCGAGGATCTCTATATCGGCCAGGCCGCCGGCAAGAACAAGAAGGGCAAGCCCGAGACGGTCTATGGGATTGTCGAGCGCCGCGGCACCCATATGGAGATCCGCCTGCCCACATGCTCCGACGCCGATGAGGCCGACCTGAAACAGGCCGGAATCACCAGGGTGGACAAATGGTTCGTCGATCAGTGCCCGATCACCTCGCTCGAACAGATGGAAAAACTGGCCCTGGCGATCAAGAACAAGGATGTGAAGATTCAACAGTTCACCATTGAATCGATCACGAATTAATACGGAATGCGACAGGCCTTTTTCTGGACCTTGCGGTGATATTCGCTAGGATGGCCGCGAATTGCGACCGATTTGCTCGTAACGAATAGCAAGAGAGAACACGGGGGACCGGATCATGCCGAAAGCTCTTATGGAAGGAAAACGCGGCCTCATCATGGGGGTGGCGAATAACCGCTCGATCGCCTGGGGCATCGCCAAGGCCTGCGCCGATCAGGGCGCCGAGCTGGCCTTCACCTATCAGGGCGAGGCCCTGCAGAAGCGCGTGGTGCCATTGGCCCAGAGCGTCGGCTCAGAGCTGACCCTGCCTTGCGATGTTACCGATGAGGCCAGCATCGATGCGGTGTTCGCCGAACTGGAACGGAGCTGGGGCCGGCTCGACTTTCTCGTGCACGCCATCGCCTGGGCCGACAAATCCGAACTGAACGGGCGCTATGTCGACACCAGCGCCGCCAATTTCGCCCAGAGCCTGAACATCTCCTGTTATTCCTTCACCGCCATTGCCCAGCGCGCCGAAAAACTGATGAGCGAGGGCGGCTCGCTGCTGACCCTGACCTATTACGGCGCCGAAAAGGTGATGCCGCATTATAATGTGATGGGGGTCGCCAAGGCGGCGCTGGAAGCCTCGGTGCGCTATATGGCCATGGATCTGGGGCCGCAGAAAATCCGCGTCAACGCCATCTCCGCCGGGCCGATCAAGACCCTGGCCGCCTCCGGCATCGGCGATTTCCGCTATATCCTCAAATGGAACGAGTATAACTCGCCCATGCGCCAGACCGTGACCATCGAACAGGTCGGCAATGCCGGGCTTTATCTGCTGTCCGATCTGGGCAGCGGCGTCACCGGCGAAATTCACCATGTGGATTCCGGCTATCACGTGGTCGGCATGAAGGCCGAGGACGCGCCGGACATTTCGGTGGTCTGACCGCCCGCAATGACTGCCCCATCCTTCACCCTCTATGCCAGCCGGCATGGGCGCACCTCATGGAACGCCCAACACCGCCTGCAGGGTCAGTGCGACATCGCTCTTGACGATGTGGGCCGCGCCGAGGCGCGCGGCAATGGCCGCCTGCTGGCCGGCCTCATCGGCAGCGGCGGGGGTTATGCATTTGTCGCCAGCCCGTTGATCAGGGCCCGCGAGACCATGGAACTGATCCGCGCGGAGATGGGCCTGCCGCCAGCGGACTATCAGTGCGATCCGCGCCTGAAGGAAGTGCGCTTCGGCGACTGGGAGGGGCGCGAATATTTAGAACTCAGCCGGCAATGCCCCGATCTGCTGGCCGCCCGCCAACAAGACCCCTGGAACTTTGTCCCGCCCGGCGGCGAAAGCTACGCC
>PKTQ01000019.1 GCA_002869085.1 Hyphomicrobiales bacterium
ACCATCGTGGTCTATGACACTTATGGCTTTTTCTGCGCCGCGGCGCGGGTATGGTGGATGTTCCGCATCATGGGCCATGACAAGGTCAAGGTGCTGAACGGCGGCATGCCGAAATGGCTGGACGAGGACCTGCCGGTAGAGGAAGGCCCGCCCGCGAAAAGGCCGCCGCGGGAGTTTCAGGTCAGCTTCGATGCCAGCCAGGTCTATAGCACCGATCAGATCCTGCAGATCAGCCGCTCCGGCGGCGCCCAATTGCTCGATGCGCGCTCGCCGCAGCGTTTCACCGGCGAGCTTGGCGAGCCGAGGCCCTGCCAGCGCCTGGGGCATATCCCCGGTAGCATCAATGTATATTTCAAGGATTTCATTGAGTATGACGGCGCCTTGAAACCCATGGCTGAGGTCAAAAAGCTGCTGGATGCCTCGCCGGTCGATCTCTCCCGGCCGATCGTCACCACCTGCGGCTCCGGGGTCACCGCCGCGGTAATGAACCTGATTTTCACCGAAATCGGGGTTAGCGGCACCGCCATGTATGACGGCTCCTGGTCGGCCTGGGGCTGTGAGGACAGCGGACTGCCCGTCGCCACCGGACCCGAGCCCGGCGGCGACGCATGAGCGCGCCCAAAACCACCATCGTGACTTTTTTGGAAATGCGGCACAAGCCGCAGCTCGCCGTGCCGGCGCCGCTCGGCCAATATTCCCTGATCGCCGCTCCGCGCCCGCCCCTGCATTTCTACCGCTATCTCTACCATCAGGTCGGGGCGCATCACCAATGGCTCGACCGCACCGGCCTTGAAGACGAGGCGCTGGCGGCGCTCATTCACAAGGACGAAGTCGAAATTTACGTGCTCTATGTGGAGGGCGCGCCGGCCGGCTATATCGAGCTTGATTTTTCCGATCTGCCGCAACAGGCGGAGCTGGCCTATTTCGGCCTGATGCCTGAGTTCATCGGCAGGGGCCTGGGCAAATATCTGCTGGTACAGGCCATCGGCCTCGCCTGGCGGCGCGCGCCGGAGCGGCTGACCGTCCAGACCTGCACCCTGGATCACCCCAGCGCCCTGCCGCTCTATCAGAAATGCGGCTTCCGCCCCTATCTGCGCGAGGAAAAGCCCGCGCCAAGCCTGGCCTGACCGCTGAGGATTGAACCTCAGTCCTAGATCAGAATCTGGCTCAGGAACAGCTTGGTGCGGTCGCTCTGCGGATTGCTGAAGAATTCCTCCGGCTCGTTCTCTTCGATGATCTGCCCGCTATCCATGAAGATCACCCGGTTGGCCACCTCGCGGGCAAAGCCCATCTCATGGGTCACCACCAGCATGGTCATGCCCTCATGCGCGAGGCTGACCATCACATCGAGCACTTCCTTGATCATTTCCGGATCGAGCGCCGAAGTCGGCTCGTCGAACAGCATGATTTTCGGGCTCATGCACAGGGACCGGGCAATCGCCACGCGCTGCTGCTGGCCGCCGGAAAGCTGGCCGGGGAACTTGTTGGCCTGCTCGGGAATCTTCACCCGCTCCAGATAGGTCATGGCGATTTCCTCGGCCTGGGCCTTGGGCATCTTGCGCACCCAGATCGGCGCCAGGGTGCAGTTCTGCAGCACGGTCAGATGCGGGAACAGATTGAAATGCTGGAACACCATGCCGACTTCTCGGCGAATCTCGTCGATCTTCTTCAGATCATTGGTCAACTCGATGCCATCGACGATAATCTTGCCCTTCTGGTGCTCTTCCAGACGGTTGATGCAGCGGATCATGGTCGATTTGCCCGAACCGGACGGCCCGCAAATGACGATGCGTTCACCCTTATTGACGGTCAGATTGATATCCCGCAGGACATGAAAATCGCCATACCATTTGTTCATCGAGGAAATCTGGATGGCGATTTCATCCGAAACGTCCATCGATCCGGCAGTCTTGTTTTCAGCTGGAGCATTCATGGTCTTGTTTTCCTAGCGTTTATGTCCGGTATGGAGCCTGTTTTCCATATAGATCGAATAGCGCGACATGGAGAAGCAGAACATCCAGAATATGGCGGCGGCAAAGAGATATCCGGTGTGCGAAGTCACCGGGCTGATCCATTTCGGATCGGTGAAATTGAGCTGCACGATGCCCAGCAGGTCAAACAGGCCGATGATCATCACCAGCGTGGTGTCCTTGAAGAGGCCGATAAAGGTGTTGACGATGCCCGGGATCACCAGTTTCAGCGCCTGGGGCAGCACGATCAGCCCCATCATTTTCCAATAGCTGAGCCCCAGGGCCTGGGCGCCCTCATACTGGCCGCGCGGAATGGCCTGCAGCCCGCCGCGCACCACTTCAGCCATATAGGCCGCCGAGAACAGCGCCACCCCGACCAGCGCCCGCAGCAGCTTGTCGAAATTCACCCCCTCCGGCAACAGCAGCGGGAACATCACGCTCGACATGAACAGCACGGTGATCAGCGGCACGCCGCGCCAGAATTCGATGAAGATGATCGACACGAACCGCGCCGTCGGCATTGAGGAGCGCCGCCCCAGCGCCAGAATGATGCCGATCGGCAGCGACGCCACAATACCGGTGACCGCCACCACCAGCGTCACCAGCAGGCCGCCCCACAGCGAGGTTTCCACCGGCTCCAGGCCGAACGAGCCACCCACCAGCAGGAAGAAGGTCATCACCGGATAGACGATCAGCAGGAACAGCACGTTCCACTTCTTGAACGGCAGCGCCGGCATCAGCGCCGGGATCAACGCCGCCATTCCGACCAGATAGACCACATCCACCCGCCAGCGCTCGGCCAGCGGATAGCGCCCATAGATGAACTGATCGAACTTGGCCCAGATAAACGGCCAGCAGGCCCCCACATGGCCACCGCTCTCGCGGATGCAGGACTTGCCGGAATCGCCGGTAAAAACCGCGCTGATAAGGGCAAAATCGATCACGCTCGAAAACAGCAAATAGCCGATATACAGGCTCACCAGGGTCAGTATGGAGTTCCACCAATTGGGGAACAGATTCTCGCGTATCCAGTGCACCGGGCCCTTAACAAATGCAGGAGCCGGCAGTTCTGGCGCTTCGGTCTCTCGGACATATCCGCTCATTATTTTGGCCTTTCTAGCGGTCTACCAGCGCCATATGCGCATTATACCAGTTCATGAACATCGAGGTGACCAGGCTGAGGAACAAATAGACCAGCATGGTCATGATAATGATTTCCACCGCCTGGCCGGTCTGATTGAGCGTGGTGCCGGCGAACACCGACACCAGATCCGGATAGGCGATCGCCACCGCCAGGGATGAGTTCTTGATCAGGTTGAGATATTGGCTGGTCAGCGGCGGAATAATCACCCTGAGCGCCTGCGGGATCACCACCAGGCGCAGGGTCATCCCGGATCTGAGGCCGAGCGCCGAGGCCGCCTCGGTCTGCCCGTGGCTGACCGCCAGAATGCCGGCCCGCACGATCTCGGCGATGAAGGTTGCCGTATACATGGACAGAGCCAGCAACAGGGCCAGAAATTCCGGGATCAGCACCATGCCGTGCCCGGCCTGGAAGCCCTGGCGCAGACGCGAGCCGGTATCCTTGAACAGCGCATAATCAAGATGCATCGGCATGCCCATGGCGAAAAACACCACCAGCGGTATCCCGATGATCAGGCCGAGGCTGGTCCACAGCACCGGAAAGGTCTGCCCGGTTTCCATCTGGCGCTTGGTGGACCATCTCTTGATGAAAAACGAGGCAATGATGCCGGCAATCACCGCATAGACGACAAAGGAAGAGCCGGCTTCAAAAATCGGCTTTGGGGCGTGAAACCCCATGATATTCAAATGGAAGCTGTCCAGCAGCGACCATTTATCGCGCTTGCCCGGCACGGATCTGAGTACCGCGAAATACCAGAAGAATATCTGCAGCAGCAGCGGGATATTGCGCAGGGTTTCGATATAGACCGTCGCCAGCTTGGAAATCACCCAATTATGCGACAGGCGGCTGATGCCCAGAAGGAAACCGAGCATGGTGGCAAAGAATATGCCGATCACCGATACAAGAATTGTGTTCAGCAGTCCGACGATGAACACGGTGCCGAAAGTGGAGGTTTCCGAATAAGGAACCAGCGCCTGGATAATCCCGAAACCGGCGGTGGTGTTGAGGAAACCGAAGCCGGACGCAATGTTCTGACGCTCCAGATTGGCCTGCAGATTGCTGTACATATACCAGCCGGACCAGAGAATCAGGCCGATCAAAAGGACCTGAAACACCAGGGCCCTGGCTTTGGGGTTATTCCATAAGGCGACCTTGGCTGTGTCTTCGCTGTCGCTCTTCTCGGTTATCGATGCCATGAGCCTGCCCCTTCCGCTGAACACGGGTTTTCATTTTTTAATGAAGTCACAAAAAGGAAGGGCCGTTGCCGGCCCTTCCAAAATTTGTGATTAGCGCACCGGCGGAGCGTATTGCAGCCCGCCTTTGCTCCACAGCGCGTTCACGCCGCGGGAAATGCCGAGCGGGGTCTTGGGGCCGACATTGGCATCGAAAATCTCGCCGTAATTGCCGACCTGCTTGACAATATTATAGGCCCATTCGTTGCTGACGCCCAGATTCTGGCCGAAATTGCCTTCGACGCCCACCAGGCGCTTGATGGCCGGATTGGTGGACTTCTTCATGTCATCGATATTGGCCGACGTCACGCCCAGTTCCTCGGCATTGATCATGGCGAACAGGGTCCATTTGACCAGGTTGAACCACTGGTCGTCGCCCTGGCGCACCACCGGGCCGAGCGGCTCTTTAGAGATGATTTCCGGCAGCACCATATGATCGCCCGGCTTGGCGAGTTTCAGGCGCTGGGCATAGAGGCCGGAAGCGTCGGTGGTATACACGTCGCAGCGACCGGTGTCATAGGCCTGCACAACCTCGTCGGCCTTTTCGAACGCCACGATTTCATAAGTCAGCTTGTTGGCGCGGAAATAGTCGGCCACGTTCAGCTCAGTGGTGGTGCCGGTATTGGTGCACACCTTGGCGCCGCCAAGTTCGAGCGCGCTTTTCACGCCCAGATCCTTGCGCACCATGAAGCCCTGACCGTCATAATAGTTCACGCCGGCAAAATTGAGCCCCAGCGTGGTGTCGCGGGTCATGGTCCAGGTGGTGTTACGGGACAGAATATCGATTTCACCCGACTGCAGGGCGGTGAAACGCTCTTTGGCCGACAGCGGGGTATATTTCACTTTCGAGGCATCGCCGAACACCGCCGCCGCAACCGCGCGGCACACATCAACGTCGATGCCGGTCCAGTTGCCCTTGTCGTCCGTGTTGGAGAAACCCGGCAGCCCCTGGCTAACGCCGCACTGGACATGGCCTTTGGCCTTGATGTCGTCAAGCGTGGCCGCGCCGGCTGTGCTGGCCGCTACAGCCACCGCAGCACCGAGAGCTGTGGATAAAACGATCTTTTTCATATCTGGAAGCCTTCCCTCTGTTTCAAAAACATGAATGTGTTCCCTCGCCCCACGGACCGGATGTTCCGGCTATACCCGCAAAACAAGCTATCAGCCCCAAACCCGCGCTTCGTGCCGACTATTACGGCAGCGATCTCAGGCCCGGCCGAGTACACATTCGAACATCACAGTGTAATTTTAGGCCAAGGTCAAGGGGTTTCACCTAAAAAACGTTATTCTTATGTTTTTTTGCTAATTCACCGCAATATATAAGATGTTCTGGATTTCGCAGGCATAATGATATACGGCCCATGCAGGAATATGACCCAGGATTGAGGCTGTAGCGATGAGCAAATCCCGCCCCGACGCCGGCAAGCTGACCGACGCCACCCTATCCACCCTGGCCGGCCGCGACCCGGGCGAGAATTACGGCATGGTCAACCCGCCGGTCTATCACGCCTCGACCGTGCTCTACCCCAGCGCCGCCGATCTCGAGGCCCGGCGCGGGCGATATCATTACGGCCGGCGCGGCACCCCGACC
>PKTQ01000334.1 GCA_002869085.1 Hyphomicrobiales bacterium
CTTGCCGGTGCCGGTTTCGCGGGCGCTTTGGCTGGCGCTTTCGCGGCCGGTTTCGGTGCCGGTTTCGCCGTTACCTTGGCCGGTGACTTGGCGGCGGGTGTGGCCGCCGGTTTCGCCGCTGGCTTGGCCGTTGGCTTGACTGGTGCTTTGGGTGCGGGCTTCGCGGTCACTTTCGTCGCAGGCTTCGCCGTCACCTTGGCGGCGGGCTTCGCAGCCGCTTTCGGCGCGGCTTTCGCGGGCGCCTTCGGTGCTGCTTTCACGGGCGCCTTCGCCGCATGTTTGGCGGGCGCTTTCGGTGCCGGTTTCGCCGTCACCTTGGCGGCGGGCTTCGCCGCGGCTTTCGGCGCTGCTTTCGCGGGCGCTTTCGCTTTGGCTTTGGCGTCCCCCTTGGCGTCCCCCTTGGCGGTGGGTTTTGCAGCCTTGGCGGCCTTCTTCCTGGCCTTGGCGGGTTTTTTCGCGGGTTTGGGTTTCGCCTTGGTCTTGCCGCCATCATCGGCCGCCACAGCGCCGGTGCTCACCGCCGCTGCCAGGTTCTCGGCGGCAATCCGCAGCGCTTCGGGCTGGGCATCCACAGCCGTCTTGGCCTTTTTCGGTTTCCTGGCCTTCTTCGAGGTTTTGGCCTTGGTGTCCTGCCTGGTTTTTGCGGGCTTGGCGTCCTGTTTGGCCACAGCCGAATCCGTGGCCGAGGCCTTGGCACGTTTGGCTTGTTTGGCCTTTTTCTTCTTCTTTTTCCTGGCCTTTTTGTCTTTGCTGGACTTGCCGGTTTTCCGGGAACTTGGCGCCGGGGCGGCGGCATAGGATTGCGGACCCGGATTGGCGGCCGGCGCCGCGCCGCTATTGCCGGAGCCGGACAGCAGGCCGCCAAGGCCCTTGCCGGCTTCCTTGATCATCATCCACATGAAATAGGGCAGTGCGCGCAGGGCGTAGAGCAGCATCGAGAGGACCGGCCCGAGATTGCCCAGCTTGGCAAACAGGGCTTTCAGGCCCATCCAGGCCATGACGAAAATGGCGCGGATCAGATAGAACAGCATGGAGAGGGCGCCGCCGAGCTTAGCCAGCAGGCCAGGGCCGGCCTCGCCGGCGGCGGCGTCGTTCGAGGAGGTGGCGCCTTCGGGCAGCAGGCCGCCGATGATCATTTCCTGCAGGAAGCCCTTTTTCGAGCGCATGCAGGACAGGGGAATCACCACCAGGGTGAGCAGGGTGGAGACCATGGCCCCGAACATCAGCGAGATGGCCATGCCCTGGAAGATCTGGTCGCCGAGAATGGTGGAGGAACCGGCGATCATGGTGAGCTGGGTGATCAGGATCGGCCGGGTTCTGGTCTTGACCGCCTGGATCACCGCTTCCTTGCGCTCGACACCGTCCATGATGGCGTGTTTGGCGAAATCCACCAGCAGGATCGAGTTGCGCACGATGATGCCCGCCAGGGCGATCCAGCCGATCATCGAGGTGGCGGTGAACTCGGCATTGAGCAGCCAATGGCCGGGGATGATGCCGATCAGGGTGAGCGGAATCGGCGCCATGATGATGCCGGGCTGGCGGAAATTGCCGAACTCCCACACCACCAGCATATAGATGAGCACCAGCGCCGCCATGAAGGCGATGCCCATGTCGCGGAAGGTCTCATAGGTCACGGTCCATTCGCCGGTCCACTCGAAGGCGGATTTGAAATTGTCCGGCGGCGGGCCGATCAGAGTGCCGGACAGCTTGACCCCGTCCGGGGTGACATAATCCTCCAGCAGGTCGGACACTTCGATCATGGCATAGACCGGGGCGGCCAGCCGCCCGGAGACCTCGCCGACCACATATTCGACCGGTCGCAGATCCTTGTGATAGATAATCTTGTCCTGGAACGCGACCTCGAAACGGCCCAGTTCGGAGATGGGAATCAGCTTGCCGTCGGCGGCGCGCACCGGCACCTCGCCGATCATCGAGGGTTCGCCGCGAATATCCATCGGCGCCTGCAGGATGATATAGCGCGGCTCGAGCTCATTGCCGATCTTGGCGTCACCGAGCTTGTGTCCGCCCATGATCATGCCGAGCTGTTGGTTGACGCTCTCGATGGACACGCCGCGCCGTTCGGTCTTTTCGCCATTGACCATGAAGCGCCAGATCTTGTGCTCCTCGGACAGGTAATTGTCCACGTCGACAATGATCTCGGACTTTTCGAAAATCGCGGTCAGATCCCGGGCCACCTGCCGGCGCACTTCGTCATTGGGGCCGTAGACCTCGGCCACCATGGTCTGCAGCACCGGCGGCCCGGGCGGCATTTCCACCACGGCGATCTTGGCGCCGAGCTTCTTGGCGATGGGGGTCAGCCGGGCGCGCGCCTCGACCGCGATGTCATGACTGGTGCGCTCGCGGTCGCCCTTGTCGGTGAGCTGAACCTGGATATCGCCGTTCCAGCTCATCTGGCGCAGGTAATAATGGCGCACAAGGCCGTTGAAATTGAACGGCGAGGCTGTGCCGCTATAGGTCTGGATCGAGGTGACTTCAGGCAGTTCCAGAACCTCGCGGCCAAGCCTGTTGATGATATTGGCGGTGATCGGCAGGGCGGTGCCTTCGGGCATGTCCACGACGATGTTGAATTCCGGCTTGTTGTCCAGAGGCAGCATCTTCACCCGCACATGGGTGGTGTAGAACATGAAACAGGCGCCGAGCAGGCCGATGATGATGCCGATCCGTACCAGATTGCCCTTCCACGGGGTCTCGAGCAGGGGGGTGAGCAGCCAGCGGAAAAACCGGTCGATGCGGGCATTGTCGCGGTGCTCGCGCTCTTCCATCTTGCGCAGCTTTTCCAGGCTGGGCTTGACGCGCACCGCCAGCCAGGGGGTGAAGATGAAGGCGGCGAACAGGGATACCGACATGGCGACCGAGCCGAGGATCGGGATCGGGCGCATATAGGGGCCCATCATGCCGGACACCAGCCCCATCGGAATCAGCGCCGCGATGATGGTCAGGGTGGCCAGAATGGTCGGGTTGCCGACCTCGCGCACCGCATCGATGGTGGTTGCCAGATCGACATCGTCCTTGGCCAGCCATCGTCGGTAGATATTCTCCACCACCACGGTGGCGTCATCGACCAGAATGCCGATCGAGAAAATCAGCGCGAACAGAGAGACCCGGTCAATGGTGAAGCCCATGATCCAGGCGGCAAAGATGGTCACGAGGACGATGATCGGAATCACGGTGGCCACAACGAAGGTCGGGCGCAGGCCGAGGAACAGGAAGATCAGGATGGTGACGAAGCCGGTCGCCTCCAGCAGGCTCATGATCAGTTCGTTGACCTTGTCCGAGGCGGTCTGACCGTAATTGCGGGTGACCGCAATATGGATATTGTCCGGAATGACCGCGCCCTTGAGGCTCTCGACCTTGGCCAGAATGTCATTGGCGACGGTGACGCCATTGGTGCCGATCTTCTTGGCGATGGCGATGGTCACGGCGGCGGCGCCATTGGGGGCGGTGGTCTTGTCGGCATTCCAGGCCGGGCCGGTATAATATTGCACGATATTGTCGGCCTCGCCGGGGCCCTCGATGACCCGGGCGACGTCGCGCACATGCACCGGGCTGCCCTTGCTGACCCCGACCACCAGGCGCTCGATGTCCTGGGCGTGTTTCAGGAAGCCGCCGGTATAGACCTTGATGGCGCTGGATCCGACCTCGGCCGAGCCGGCGCTGTTGCGCTTATTGGCGCCCTGAATGGTGCTGGCCAGCTTGCCGAGTGTGATGCCGAAGCCCTTCAGGCGCTGGGGCTGAACCTCGACCCGCAGGGCTTCGCGCCGGCCGCCGACCACGAAGCTCTGGCTGGTATTGGGGATGCCTTTCAGGCGCTGGAGAAGCTCGTGCGCCACCAGGCGCATGGCGGCGTCGTCCACATCCTTCGACCAGAGAGTGAGGGTGATGATCGGCACATCGTCGACGCTCTTGGGCTTGACCAGCGGCTCGCTGACCCCGGGGGGGATCTTGTCCATATTGGAGGCCAGCTTGTCATAGAGCTTAACCAGCGAGGTCTCCATGTTCTCGCCCACTTTGAAGCGGACGGTCACCATGCCCATTTCCTGCTGCGAGGCGGAATAGACATGTTTGACGCCGGGGATTTCCGCCATCATCCGCTCCAGCGGATCGGCGGCGAGCGAGGCGACCTGTTCGGCCGAGGCGCCGGGATACTGGAAGAAGATATCCACCATCGGCACGGAGATCTGCGGATCTTCCTGGCGCGGGGACATATAGAGGCCGAGCACACCCATCACCAGGCAGGCGATCAGCAGGAGCGGGGTGATCGGCGAGTTGATGAAGGTGCTGGTAATGCTGCCGGCAATGCCGAGATTTTCCTGGACAGCGGGCTGATGCGCGCTGTTCCCCCCGGACTTAGGCGCATCGTTATTCTTGTGCTTCTTACTTCCCATATTCCCGTTTGTCCCCGTTCCCGCCCTGACCCTCCGGCGGGATTGCGCCTTAGACGCTGTTATTCATTGCCCCATCATTTCCGTGCAGAGATTTAATTCTCCATCGCAAATTTTGATTTCAGACCCGGCGAAGGCGCGGTGATCACCTGTTCGCCGCCCTTCAGGCCCGATAAAATACTGATACGGCCGCCGCCCACCTCGGCGCCGGTACGCACGAGCCGCAGAGAGGGCTCGCCATTTTCCAGAACGAATACCGCCGACAGGCTGCCGCGCTGCACGATTGCCGTGGCCGGCACGGCGGGGAGCTGCCTTCCGGACGAAGCCGCGTTCGGAATCTTGACCTCGGCATACATGCCAAGACCGCCGGGAATGCCCTGGGGCACGTCGAATTTCACGGTTACGGTGTGGCTGGTCGGGTCGGCCATGGGGAAAATCTGCGCCACGCGCACATTGACCCGCACATCGCCGGCGTCAAGCTTGGCCGGGACCAGCATGCCCTTGCGCAGGCCGGTCACCAGGCGCACCGGCACCTCGGCCTGGATGCGCAGATATTTGACATAGGCGAATTTCACCAGGGGCTGGCCGGGCTGCACCGTATCGCCGATTTCAACCAGCTTCTTGACGATCATGCCGTTGAACGGCGCCTTCAGGCTGGCATCGCGAATCTTGGCGTCGATTTCCTGCAGCGAGGCCTGGGCCTGCAAAAGCCGGGTGCGGGCCTGATTGATGCTGCTGTAGCTTTTATAGAGATCCGCCGAGCGATTAAGGCCGGTATCGGACTGGCCTATCATGTTGCTCATCGGGCGGGTGAACATCTGGTCGAACATCATCGGCATGCCCATGCCGGACAGGTTGCTGTTGCCCCGGTTGACCGAGGGGGCGAACAGTTCCCGGTTATGCTGGACCTGGGCGTTGCGGATATTTTCCTGGGCGGCCATGATATTACCGACCACCTGACGCCGCTTGGCCCGGATTTTCTGATCATCGACCGAGACCAGAATGGTGCCGGACTTGAAGGTCTCGCCCTCGCGTCCGGCAATGAAGGTCACCGCTCCGGGTATTTGCGCGGAGAGAGTGACCTCCTTATAGGGCACAACCGTGCCGCCCACAGTGGCGGAACCGCCGACATTATGGACAGACGCGGTTGAGTGCGCGTATTTCTGCGCAGCAGCGGCACTACTCAGAACGATGGCGCCGCCCAGAGCGATGACCGCGGGTGCTATTTTCATGATACGCGTCCCATGACCACAAAGCTTTTCATGAATGGGCCCGCCATGCGCGGATCTTTCACCATCGCCGCATAGTCCCCGATCTGGAACTGCAGCTTGCGCGAAGTATAGGCCATGCCCAGCCCCATCATGCCCGGCGGCTTGGTAGCCCAGCCGGCCCAGGTCTTCTCGGCGGCGCGCAGATCCCAGCTCAGTTCCTGCCCCTTATATTTGCCCGCCTTGACCGCCTTGCCGTTTTTCACAACC
>PKTQ01000317.1 GCA_002869085.1 Hyphomicrobiales bacterium
CTGCTTGAGCTTGAGGGCTATCTCCGTTTCGACAAGCCTTCCCGCGCCGATCAGGTCCGGCAATTGGCGCGCCGCGCTTTCGGCAAGACCAAAGCCTGGATGCGGCGGGCGCTGACCCGGCGTTTCCGGGTGCGCACCCCGACCGCCTGCGCCTGCGTGCGCGGCACCGATTTCACCATGGAGGGCGTGAAGGACGGCGCGCACCGGGTTCGGGTGATCGAAGGCAGGGTCGATCTCATCCCCCATGACCGGGGAGGCAAGGGCAGTGTGACGCTGGGACCGGGCGAGCAGGCGCTGCTCGGCGCCGATGGCAAGATCACCAGGCTCAATACTGCGCCCGCCGCCGATCTGCTGCAGGACTGGGTAACCCGGACCGGGCTTGGGGATCTGCCCGTCTATCAGCCCCGCTGACCGGCCCCCCGAGCGGCGCGAGGGCTATCTCGCCGGCATCTCCATCCGCTCTGCCAGGGCGCTGATCTTTCGGGCCATCGCTATGCGTTCCCTGGCCGCTTTCAGCAGTGCGCCGATCATGTCCCTGGCGCTCTTGCCGCCGGCGGTTTGCAGAAAGGCCCGCATATCGCTGAGCGAGGGGGTTTTGCCGATTTCGGCCAGCAGAGCCGCCCAGTCGCTGAATGCCGTCGCCGGTTTGTCCGCCTTGGCGGCCCCATCCGCCTCTGCTGCCGGCGCGGGCTCGGTTTCGTCCCAGGCCTTCAGCGTTAGCCCGGCGGCCTCAATCGCCGCCATGCGCTCATCCTGCCGGGTAAGGGAACTCGCCATGCTGAGGGCCTGCTCCAATGTCCGGCGTGCCCCGGCCTCGTTGCCGGCCCCGAAACGCGCCATTGCCACCGCCCGCAGGGTCCAGAACCGGCCCGTCTGGCTCATATTGCCGGCGGTGTCCAGCGCGCCTGCGCTGTCGCCCCCATGCGCCTGAACCATGGCGATGGCATGCAGGGCCGCATCGCGTGTGTCCGCATCGCCGATGCTGAGTGCGGTGGTGATCGGCGCGAGAATGTCCACCGGCGCTTTCAGCAGCCGCGCAACCGCTTCCTGAGCAAAATGATCTCGCCGCCCCGGTTCGGGAATAGCCTCGGCCTCGCGCAGCGCCGCCTCAAGTTCCATTGGCTTGCGATAAAGGAAGTGGTTCGCCAGCCGCTCTTGGAACTGGCCTGTCCAATAGCCTGTCTTGATAGTGCGCGCCGTCTGCCGCGCCGCATCCATGCGTTTGGCATAAAGATGCTGGAGAGCGATTTCAGTATTGGCCCAGTCGGCAAAGCCGGATTTTCGATCCCCCGCCGCCTGCCAGGCCCGGCGCAGCCATGTCATCGCCTTGGCTGTTTCGCCCTGCCGCGCCAGTCCTCTGCCGAGTTCCACCAGGATCCTGATCTTGGCGGTGTTGTCGGAGGAGCGTTTAACCAGCGCCGCCGCCGTCGCCGTGTCCCCGGTCCTGATGAGCAGCGCGGCGATGCTGCCATAGGCGTTAGAATGCGCCGCGCTGGTGGCGGCCAGATAGACCTCTTGCGCTTTCAGCGCCGCCCGGGCCGCGCCCCGCGCGAGCTTGCCGTTGCCGGCCTTCAGATAGGCACGGGCCAGCTGCTCATAGGGGGTGGGGGCATAATAGGGCGGCAGTTTTTTGATGATATCCGCCGCGGTTTTCAGCCGGCCGGCCTTCACATAGCTGACCGCGATCTCGGCCAGGCGCTTTGAGCGCGCGGGCTCGGTCAGGATGCGCCGCGCCGCTATCACGGCTTCGTCCAGCAGCGTCGCCGCCTTGCCGGGCATTTTCTTCTTTATCAGATCATCAGCTGCCATCAGCCGTGTTTTGCTGCGCATTGCCGCATCCGGCCACAGATCGATATAGGCACCCGCCTCGTCGCCCAATTCAATGTGAAGGCCGATGATCCTCTGTTTCTGCCACTCAGGAAGGCCCACGGTGCCGGAGCGCTGTGCCTCAAGGATCAGCCCCAGCACATGGCGGGCGCCATCCCTGTCACCGAGCTTGATGCGCGCAAGCCCTATTGGCGTGAGGCGCGAGAGTCTGGTGGCCGGTTTGTCGATGGTCATCACCTCTGCCAGCGCCCGCTCGAGAAACGCCGCCGCTTGCTTATTCGCACCGTAAGCGGCAAGTTTTTCGGCAATATCGGTCAGGCTTTCGGCGCGGCCGTCCGGTTGTTCGATCAGTTCCGAGATCGAGGCCGCTTCTCCGGTTTCACCCAATTCCATCGCGTGATAGGCGGCGCGTTTGAGATAGTAATCATGCGCCCAGCCGGTCAATCCGCTGGCGGTTTGGCGCAAGCGCTGCACGATCCGGTGCGACAATGTCAGGCTGCGGGCTTTCTTGGCGGCAAAGTCATTCAGCAAGGATGCCTGTTTTTGCGCCTCGCCCACTTGCGGCAGGTCCCTCAGGCCATCTTCCAGCGCGCGCCGCGCCGCCTTGAGATCGTAAAGATCCGCCATCCGGCCGGCCAGATAGGCCTGTCCCTCGCCGCGAGCGCCGGCTTTAAGCTGCAATGTCGCCAGGGCCGAGGCGATCTCGCCCCGCAGGGACCGCGCCTCTCCGAGTGCCCGGTAGACGGTTCGAAGATCGTATTCGATCCGCAGCAGGGCGCTGATTTTCCGGTATCCCGATATCCGCCCGGCGATCTGTCGGGCGCGCTTGAAGTCGCCCTTCCGGGCAAAATAGTGCGAAATATCGTCCAGCAGATAATCCTGGTAAGACCTGTCCTTCAGTTTGGGAACCAGTTGCAGCGCCCGCTCGGCATTGCCGTTGCGCAACCAGCCGCCGCCGATATAGCGATAGCGCCAATTATAGGATTTGGTGTCGTCCCGGATGATTTTTTCCATGCGGGTGAGGACATCTTGCGCGTTTTTCCGCTCGCCCAGCGCCAGATAGGCATCGCGCATATCCTCAAGCACATCATAACGATCGCCCGGTTTCTTAATGTCCGCCACCTGATTGAGAGCCGCATTCAGCAGGGCGCGGCCCGACTTCAGCTCGCCCCGGCGCGCAAATTCCCGCGCCGCCAGCACTTGCGCCTTCGCCTTGATCTTGGGGTCGGTTATGGCGCCGGCGTGTTGGCGCGCATCGCTCAAACGACCGGCGGCGGAAAATGCGTTGATAAGGGTCTTGTTGGCTGCCAGGATCGCTGAATCGTAATAGGCGTCGCGCCGCCTCGCCTGCAGAAAGCTGCTTGCCTTGGCCAGTAACCGTATCGCTGTGCTGGTATCGCCCATATCTTCATAGCGCCCGGCCAGGCTCACCAGCACCGCCCCGTTCATGGGAGTGGCGCCGAGCGAAATCAGGCTGTTATGAATCCGCTCCAGCACCGCGCGCTCCAGGGGCTTGTCAGCCGCCTTGAGCCGGTCATTGAGCCGGTCGAGGGCCGAGAAAAAGTCTCCGCCTGGTTTGGGAATTCGGGCCAGATTATTGAGTGCCACTGGCCAGTTCCCGGTCTCGATGGCGGCAATGGCGATGTCTTTTCTGGCCTCGCCCGGCTTGGCGAGCCGCCCGGCCAACCTTTCCGCCCGCTTCAGGTCCCCCGCCTTCAGCAGCGCCTCCACAATGGCGTCATAGGCCCAGCCCACATAGCTGTCCTTGGCCGGGTCGATCTTTTGCGCCGCCCGTTCCGCCCCGTCGTAATCGCCCGCCTTGGCCCGCGCAATCGCAATGTCGTGATATTCGTCATAGGCATCCTTGCGCTTCATCTTATCCGCCAGCGCCTCGGCCCGCTCCAGCAGAGCAAGGGCCTCTTCGTTCCTGCCGCCCTTCGATTGCTGCTTGGCAATGCTGACAAAGGCTTCAAGCTTGTGTCCCGGGCGGAGGGTGCGTTCGGCCATGCCCATGGCCTCACTGAACTTGTTCAGCCGCGCCAATTGCTGCGCCGCATATTGATAGGCGATCGAGATGTCATACTCGTCCTTGATGCGTGCCACCGTCGCCAGGGCGCCGGCCGCATCGCCGAGCATGGCCTGGGCCTTGGCGATCCGCTTATAGGTGTCGTCCGCATCCCCCAGGGAGGCCAGCGCCATCGCCGCTTCCAGATTGCCGGACAGGGTCAGCGCCTCGGCAATGTCTTCCAATTCGCTTTCGCGGGCATATTTTTCCGGCAAGGTGACGGCGGCGCTTTCGGCCTGCCGCATCAGCTTCAGCGCCTCGGCCTCGGTTTTCACGTCAAGCTCGAGAAGGCGCCGGCGTATTTCGGCGCTGCGGGGCGAGCCCGGCGCGGCGGCGAGAAACCCGCCATAAAGCGCCATCGCCCTGATGCTGTTGCCGCCGGACCTGTCAATCGCCAGCGCCAGATTATACAGCACCTCCGGCGCCGCCGGCGCCTGCCTGTAGGCCTTCTCGAAATATTTGATCGCCAGCGCCCATTCCGATTGGCGCGCGGCGATAGTGCCCCGCTGCATCGCCTTTTGCGCTTGCTGTCCCAGAGGGCTCTGCTGCGCGGCTCCGGCTTGAACCATGGCCAGCATGAACTGTGCGCCGATGATCGCCGCCGCCAGAAATTTCAGCCAATACCTCATGCGCTCACCTCATCGCGCTGCGCCGCACCCTTACCGGGCCGTATTCGGGGGCGGGGGTTCCGTCTTTTTCTCTGTCCCGGAAGCGCCTCCACCGGGTGGGGGCGCTTCGCCGCCGCCATCGATCAGGACGATTTCGATCTCCTTGGCGGTTTTCTCGGCCTTGGCCTTTTGCTGCATCTTGACGGCGAAAAGCGCATCGCGGGCGGATTTTTCCTGCTGGTAGGTGCTTAAGATTTGCCGTGTCAGCTTTTGCCGCGCCGCTTCATTGGCCGCCTTGGCCATCTGGTCCTGCAGCCGCTTCCGGTCCTGCTTGATCGCGGCCCGCTTTTGCTCGATGGCCTGCCGCTTATCCAGCAATTGCTTCCAGGCCGCATCGCCGGCCAGCTTCTGGCCAACCTGGCTCTGCAGCTTTTTCGGGATCACCGCCCCGATATCCTTGGGGATCTGATTGCCCATATTCACAGGCCGGCCGCTGAGATCGACAATGCCGGCGGGCAGGGGGGCAAGGCCGGAGCCGCCGGTATCGAAACCTCGCATGGCCTGGTCCTTGGCCGCCGTGCCGGAAACCCCGGCTGCCAGGCGCGAATGATGCGTGGTGGTGCGCAGATCCTCCCCCGGTTTGCCGGTCTTGTCGTCTGCGGAGGCTTTCGGTGATTGCGAGGCCGGGACAAGAGCGGTGAGGGCGCTGCGGTTCTGATCGCGCAGGTCCCGCAATCGGCGGGCGGTCTGATCATGGCCCTGTTTCCCCAGGGCCGGGGTACCGGGCGGCGACAGGGTCACGGTCCGGCCGGAGAGCGGGCCGAAGTCAAGGCCGTTCGCGCCGCCGGGCGCCTGAGCGCCGCCGCTGCCCCAATTCGCGCCCAATCCATGCAGCATCTGGCCGATCTGCTGCCGGGCGGCGACCTTTTTCTTGTCCATTTCCGCCTTTTCGCGTTTGCGCTTCTCCTCATATTGCTGGTTCCACAGCTTGTCCGAGGCAATTTTCTTGTTGTTGCGAATGATCTTGCAATCCTTGGGACGGCTGCAGGCGCTCAAGGCCTGTTCATATTGCGCCACCGCTTGTCGATATTGCCCGGCCCGGCTGAATGCGAGGCCGGCATCGTTCAGCCGCAGCATTTTCTTGCGCTGCGCCCGGGCCGCCGCGGCGCGACGCTTGCGCAGAATCTGTGCCCGCGACGGCCCCCGGCGTTTTGTCCGGTAGGTTTTGCTGCGTCTGCGGGTGGTGTTTCGATAGGTTGAACTTCTGGAACTGCTGCCGGCGCATTCAGTGCTGCCGCAGGTCACATAACGATTGCATCTGATGTCCCAGCACAGGCCCTGGGCCCGGGCCGCGCCCTGA
>PKTQ01000327.1 GCA_002869085.1 Hyphomicrobiales bacterium
TTCGATCACGGCGATGTCGATCTTCTTCATGGTCATCATTGCCGAGAAGGCGCGTTTGGCCTTTTCACGATCCGCATGACTTGTCAGCTCCAGCAACAGCTTCGGCGTAATCTGCCAGGAAAACCCCCAACGGTCCTTGCACCAGCCGCAGACGCCTTCACTTCCACCATTGCCGACAATCGCCCCCCAATAGCGATCTGTCTCTTCCTGGTCGCCGGTTACAACCATGAAGCCAATGGCTTCGTTCGGTGTGAACATCGGGCCGCCATTCAGGCCGATAAACGGCCTGCCGAGCACGGTGAACTCGACGGTCAGTTCGCTGCCTTCCTGGCCTCCGGGATAGTCCGCCACCGCCTCATTGACCCGGCCGACATGACTGTTTGGAAACGTTGCGGCGTAGAACTCCGCCGCCTTGCGGGCTTCGCCGTGGTCGAACCACAGGCTGGTGACAATCTCGGTCATAACGCCGCCCCCTCGGACGGGCCGAGCAAGCCATTGGGATCCCGATCAGGGACGGCGAGACACCCGGCATTTGCGCAGGCTTCGTAAAGCGCCTCGATTTCTTTGTTCAGGGCGCTGAACCGAGAGTGCTTCTTGTAGAAGTCATGGATAACTAATCTGGTCACGATTGATCTTCTTCTTGTTGAGGGCTTTCGAACAGCAATTCGACGTAGCGCTTCAGATGATTGACGCTTTCCTGCGCGAGTTTTGCATCGCCGCTCGCCTTGGCCAGGATGAAAGCGCCCTGCAGGACAGCCTGGATGTGCCGGGCGAGGCTCTCAGCCGACCAGTTCTCATTGGTGATGCCGCGCAGTTCCATTGCCGCTTCAATATCCGGCTCCAGCGTGGCGGCGTGGCCAAAAATGCTCGCCGCGCAGGCATCGCGGATCGACGGATAGGTTTTGTAGACCTCCTGGGTCATGGTTCCGGCCAGGCACGTGAACGCCGACGGATCGCCTTCGATGATCGCCTTGCGGAAATCGAGATAAGCCAGCACCCGGCCCAATGGGTCTTCAGGCGCGTGGTAGGGCGCATGAGCGAACAACTCGGAAGTGGTCTTCGTCCAGAAATCGGCGGCGGCGACGCCGAGTGCTTCCTTGCTCTTGAAATGGTGGAAATAGGCGCCCTTGGTGACCCCCGCCGCTTGGCACAGATCATCAACGCTTGCAGCGGCAAAGCCTTTCTGCCGGATGATGTCGCGCGCGGCTTCCAGCAACCTTGTGCGGGCATCGCCGCGTTCGGGATGGATTTTTGTCGGCCTCGGCATCATTGATGCATACCATACAGTTGGTATGTATTTCAAGCGCGCCCTTACCGTTATTTGAGCGCCGCTCCGGGCTCGAAACAAAGCTGTGTTGGCAACTTAAGGAATGGAAACAATTTTTAAGGCAGGCAAACCATCACCACGACGCTCTGCAGGCATGAAAAAGACGGGCGCAACCTTTGCACCCACGCGCAACATCCAAAACTATTTGGGAAAGAATGGCACTCCGTACGGGACTCGAACCCGTGTTTCCGCCGTGAGAGGGCGGCGTCCTAGACCGCTAGACGAACGGAGCGAACTGGCCTTGGCTCAAGCATATAGCCCGGCGCAGAGGCGAGATCAACCCTGTGTGATCATCCCAATTATCATCAGTCGGCAGGGCCGCACCATGCCCGGTGCGGCGCCTAGAGCACTTCCCGAAAAGTGGGAACCGGTTTTCGGAAAAAGAAGTGCGTCAAAATAAATAGATAGAGCATGGTTTTGATTCCATCAAAACCGTAAATGCGCTATCGGGCCGGCTTGCCGCCAAGCCGGATATGGCTCAGCAACAGCCGTTTTTTCACGTCATAGACGAGGATTTCCGCCGGACCTTCCGGCGCGCGCACCTGCAGCGCCAGCAGGCCGCCATCGAGGCGCATCATCTCGACTTTCGCCCCCGCCGCCACCGGGCTTTCGATCACCGCGCCGGGCTGGGTGGCCGCGCTCTTACCCGTGCCATCGGCGCCCGATTGTGATACACGGATCACGATGGTGGCGATCACCAGCACGAAACCGGCGATCAGCAGCACGCCCAGAATGATCACCACGGCCAGCAGGGCCTTGTGCTTGCGGGCGGGCGCGCCGTCCATGCCGTCTGGTTGCACATTGTCCGGGGTCGGAGCCTGAATAGTCATGAACACCTCAAATTCGGAAAGTCATCATTTCGTGGTTACTGAGGACCACGCCGGGGAACGGCTCGACCGCTATCTGGCCGATGCGCTGGCGGGGCCGAGCCGTTCGCGCGTCAAGGCGCTGATCAAACAGGGCAACGCCCGGCTCGGCAGCGACAAGATAGAGGAGCCCAATTACCGGGTCAAACCCGGAGATGCCATCGCGCTTGACGTGCCCCCGGCCGAGCCCGCCGACCCTGTCGCCCAGGACCTGCC
>PKTQ01000272.1 GCA_002869085.1 Hyphomicrobiales bacterium
GGAAGCGGGCCTACCCATCTTCGACAATGCGACATTTTTGATCTATGCCGTTCATCCTTCACTTTTCCGGATATCTTCTGGTCAGCGCCATTGCACTCAGCGTTGATTTCGGGCTGTTTCTCGCCCTGACCGGGCTGATGGCAACCGAGGCGGTCTCTACCGGCATTTTCAGCTATTCGGCGGGGCTGATCCTGCATTTCCTGCTGTCGAAGCGGTTCGTGTTTTCCGACCGGCACAATAAACATGTGGCGCGGCTGTTCGCCGAATATGCCCTGTCGGGCGTGGCCGGCATCGCGCTCACCGCCGCCACCATGAAGCTGGCGATTGAAGGGCTCAGTGTCTCGCCGGTCGCTGCCAAGCTTATTGCCGTGGGCGTGAGCTTCGTGGTGGTTTATTTGCTGCGCAAAACCATCGTCTTTGCCGAATATGCCAGATAGGCCCTATCCCTTATCGAGGCCGGTGGCGGAGATGCGGCTTGATTCCTGATATTCGTAATTGGTGTTGATTTCCCACAGATCATGGGTCTTGCCCTCGGCGATATTTTCGGCGGCGAGCAGGCCCATCAGGATGCTGTGATCCTGATTGTTATATTTGAAGGCGCCGTAGCGGCCGATCACGCTGAGATTCGGCACCGAGGCCAGATAGCGCTCGATGGGTTCAAGATGTTGCCGGTATCCGGAGGCATAGACGGGATAGCATTTGGGCACGCGGATGACCTTGCCGTCCTTGATGCTCCCCTCGGGCACCAGTGAGGTCTTGACGGCTTCACGCGAGGCGAGGGCGATCAGGTCCGCTTCGTCCCGACGCCACAATTCATCCTCATCATTGCACCAATATTCAAAGCACAGAATGGTTTCCGGCCGGTCCCGGTTGAGGCTCGGCGCCCAGTTGCGGAAATTGGTGATGCGGCCGGTGAGAAGATCCGGCGCGTGCACATAGATCCACTGGTCCGGGAACAGATTGTCGGCGTCGATCTGCAGATAGACCAATATGGTGTTGCGGAATTTGAGCGCTGCGGCATGGTCCCTGATCTCGTCCGGCGCACCGATCTGGCTGATCAGCCGGGTGATGGGCATGGAGGAGATCACATGATCGAAACTCTGTTCCTCACCGCCCTCGAGGCGGATCAGGGGCTTGTTCCCCGCGCCGGATGAGGGGATGCAGGCCTCGACCCGTGTGTTCAGATGAATGGTGCCGCCGTGCCGGCGGATCTGTTCGGCCATTTTGTCATAGATCGCGCCGGCGCCGGCGAGCGGATAGGCGAATTCGTCAACCAGGGTTTTATGAGACTTGCCGCCGGAGCCGAAAATCGCGGATTTGACGGCCTCGAACAAAGACAGCTTGTTGATCCGCTGGGCGGCGAAATCGGCATCGAGCTTGGCGCAGGAAATCCCCCACAGCTTCTCGCTATAGGATTTGAAGAAGATGCCGAACAGGCGCCGTCCGAAGCGGTTCGAGACCCAGGATTCGAAAGTGGTCTGGTTTTTATCCGGGAATATCCGCGCCTTGAGATAGCTCAATAGGCAGCGCATCGCCTCCACGGCGCCAAGACCGCTGAGGGCATTGAAGATCCGGATCGGGTAGTCGAAAAAAGTGTTCTTGTAATAGATGCGGGTCAGACGGCTGACCATGCGATATTCGCCGCCAATGACCTCAAGCCAGATGGTGTTGACGCGCGTATCGCTGCTGAAAAAGCGATGCGGGCCAAGATCGACAAGCTGGCCCCACAGGGAAATGGTCTTGGCCATGCCGCCAACCTGGTCCGAGGCTTCAAACACAACCACTTCATGTCCGCGTTTGGTCAGTTCATGGGCGGCGGTCAGACCGGCGGGGCCGGCCCCGATAATAGCAATTTTCTGGGTCATGTAGGGGCTCACAGGGTTGGCATGCTATTTTCCGCCGGCGCGGGGAGAAAGAGGTTTTTGTCGTCGATAGCCGAAAATGCGCGCGAATAATCCTAGAAAATAATCACGATAGCGGAACAGGGTCAGGATCAGGATCAGATTGAACAGCACGACGCTCAGATAGCCATATCGATAATTGGGCGATGCCAGCAAGGGCAGCCAGATCAGCTCATAGATGATGGCCAGGGAAATATAGGCGATAAAGACCGGTTGGTCCCGGTCGCGCCGGCGCCGCCACAGAAACCAGAGGACGATCAGGCTGCCGATAAAGGGCAGGAAATGGCTGCCGAACACGTCCCGGCTGAGCAAAATATAATTGATCGTCGAGTGATAGAGTTTTGGGAAGTACAGTCCGATCATATCCGGAGTTTCCGGGTGGATCATGGCGCTACCGATGAAATGCTCCAGCGCGACATCCTTGCGGGTGCTGAGATAGGCGAGGGGATGGGCGAGTATCGCCTGCAGCCAGCGTTTTTGGACTTCACGCAAAGCCTCGCCGCGCACGGTCTGTACCATTTCGTCCTCCGGCAAATGCCAGATGAAGGGGACGATATCGTATTTGTTGTAATGCTTTTTCAGGATCTCCATGTCCTGCGGCGGGAAGGCCCTGGGCGGCAGCAGCATCTTGTCGGTCCGGACTGAAATTCCGGCCAGGTCGAACAGGAAGATCACTGATTCAGGGTTGGTGCGCTGGGTATCCAGCACCCGGTAGATAAAGACATTATGGGCAATCAGCAGCAGGGCACAGAGGACGGCAAAGGCGCCGGCCTGCAGGAGCCGTCTTTGAAACAGGACATATTCCATGACGGCGAAGACCGGCACCAGCAGCACCATTTCCGGCCTGATGGTGATCGCCAGGCACAGCAGCAGCGCGCGGAGAATGAACAGGCCCCGGCGCTGGGTCACAATCGACAGCACCATCATCAGCATGATGAGCGCGGCAACCCAGGTGTCTTTTGATGAAGCGCCAAGGTTTGAATAGACCGGCGGTATCATGGCAAACACGAAGGTCAGGATTATGGTGTGGTGACGTTTGAATCCCGCCCTGTGAAACATGAAGCTGCCGCAGCCGACGATGATGACGGCGACGAGAGTGGTTAGCGCGGCGATCAGCTCGGGAGAGGGGCCTATTTTCGACCAAAGCCAGGACATGAAAGGCACATGCCAGTCTCTGAAAAGTCCAATTTGGCTTTCTTTATAAATGTCGAGCACGTCATAATTGACCCGGCCGGGCAGATAGGGAAACACGGCGAAGATGGCGATCAGGATGCTGCTAAGGCCGATGATCCAGAAATCGCTGCCGGTGGTTTTGTTGCCGCTAATGTTCATCATGCCTTCATAATAATTATAATTCCAAACAGCGTGAGCTTTTTGGTCCCGCCCACCCAGCGGCGCAGATCGCTTGGTAATGCAAAACAAAGGGCATATCAAGATTTCAACCATCTGTTTTATTGCTGCTTTCCCGAAAGTTCTCATGTGCCGCGTCCTCTTGAGACCAGCCATTCGGCCCATGGGTGCGGCAAGAGCCCATCCCTGTTGGGTGCTGAATCCACTTGGATTGATGGCCCCATACGCTCTAGACTTTCGGGCTTGAAGAGTTGGGTCCAGCCGCAGGAGGTCCGCCATGAGCGAGGCGACATTTTTCAATCTGCACGATCTGAGCCAGGGATTGCCGCGCGAGCTGGCAGAGGGCATTACCACGCGCATCTTTGCTGGCGATATGTCGATGTTGTCGGTGGCGCGGCTTGAGCCCCATGCCAGCGGCACATTGCATGCCCACCCGGAAGAGCAATGGGGGGTGTTGCTGGAAGGCACGCTGATCCGGGTACAGGACGGGGTCGAGGTGGAGGCGAAGGCCGGCGATTTCTGGCGCACACCGGGCGGAGCGGCGCATACGGTGCGGGCCGGGGCTTCGGGCGCGCTGGTGCTGGATATTTTCGCGCCGCCGCGGGAGATCTATCTCAGCCCCGGTGCGGGCTTCGGCACGCCCGAGAGCGCGTAAGCCGCCTTACTTTAACTCATCGCCGATGAAGCCGCCGGACTGGCGCTGCCACAGGCCGGCGTAAATACCGCCGGCGGCGATCAGCTCCTCATGGCTGCCCTGTTCGGCGATATGGCCGCGATCCATCACCACCAGCCGGTCGAGGGCCGAGATGGTGGACAAGCGATGGGCAATGGCGATCACCGTCTTGCCTTCCATCAGGGCATAGAGATTTTCGTGGATCGCCGATTCCACTTCCGAATCCAGCGCCGAGGTGGCCTCATCAAGGAGCAGGATGGGGGCGTTTTTCAGGAACATGCGGGCAATGGCGATGCGCTGGCGCTGACCGCCGGACAGCTTGATGCCGCGCTCGCCGACCTGGGCGTCATAGCCGGTGTTGCCGGTGCGGTCCTCGAGGGTGAGGATGAACTCATGGGCGTTGGCGCGCTTTGCGGCGGCGATGATCTCGTCGCGGCCGGCGCCGGGGCGGCCATAGGCGATGTTCTCGGCCAGAGAGCGGTGCAGCAGCGAGGTGTCCTGGGTGACAACGCCGATGGCGGCGCGCAGGCTTTGCTGGGTGACATGGGCGATGTCCTGATCATCGATGCGGATGCGCCCGCCTTCCAGGTCATAGAGCCTGAGCAGAAGATTGGTCAGGGTGGTCTTGCCGGAACCGGAGCGCCCGACAATGCCGACCTTTTCGCCCGGGCGGATCTCGAGGCTGAGATCCTCGATCACCCCGCTCTGCCTGCCATAGTGAAAGCGAATATGCTCAAAGCTGATCAGGCCGCGCCCGACCTGCAACTGGCGCGCGCCGGGGGCGTCAAGCACTTCTCGCGGGCGCGACAGGGTGGCCATGCCGTCGCGCACCGTGCCGATATTCTCAAACAGGTTGGACATCTCCCACATGATCCAGTGCGACATGCCGGAAAGGCGCAGGATCAGCCCGACACTGACCGCAACCGCGCCGGGGCTGCCGGCGCCGTCGAGCCACAGCCAGATCGCCAGCGCGGCGGAGGAAAACAGCAGCAGCGCATTGAGAATGTCGATGCCCCAGTTGAGCAGGGTGATATTGCGCATCAGCGGGTGAATCCGCTCCAGCATGGCCGACATGGCGCTGCGGGCATATTGCTCCTCGCCGCCCGCATGGGCGAACAGCTTGACGGTCATGATATTGGTATAGCTGTCGACCACCCGGCCGGTCATTTCCGAGCGCGCATCGGCCAGGCGCCGGGCCGCCTCGGCCAGCTTGGGCAGCAGGCGCGACAGCAGCAGGATATAAGCGAGAATCCAGACCACGAAGGGGACGATCAGCAGCGGATCGATGGTGAACATCAGCCCTAGCGCGCCGAAGAAATAAACCCCCACATAGACCAGCACGTCCAGCAGCTTGGTCACCGCCTCGCGCACGCTGAGCGAGGTCTGCATCAGCTTGGTGGCGATACGGCCGGCAAATTCGTCCTGATAGAAGCCATAGCTCTGGCCGAGCAGGTAATTATGGCCGAGCCAGCGCACGATCATCGGGAAATTTCCGAGAATGGTCTGATGCAGCACCAGCGAATGGGCCAGCGAAAACAGCGGCATCAGCACAAGAACGATCAGCCCCATGACGATCAGACGTCCGGCCTCGTCGCCGAGGAAGCTTTGGCGGTCGGCCGAGGACAGCCAGTTGACGATATTGCCGAGAAAGCCGAGCAGGGTCACTTCCAGCAGCGAAACCACCGCCACCAGCACCGAAGCCAGCAGCAGATAGGGCCAGATGCCCTTTGTGTAATGCCAGCAAAAGGCGATCAGCCGGTCCGGCGGGCGGGTTTGCGGCCCGGCGGGAAAGGGATCGATCAGCTTTTCAAAAAACGAAAACATGGGGGGACATGCCTGAATTTCAGATATCGCAAGGGCCGAATATACGGCACTTCATGATCATGGGGGAGAGTTGTGACAGAGTCCC
>PKTQ01000035.1 GCA_002869085.1 Hyphomicrobiales bacterium
TCATCCGGTGAATTCACAGATTGTCGGCTGCGATTGCATTGCCGGCCAGATTGAAGTCATGCGCGCCGATACCCTGAACCAGGACAAATTTACAGCCTTGTGTATCTTGGCAGGACACTTCATGCGCCGTGTTGGGCGCCACCGTGCAATGCTCACCAGCTGCGAGAAAATATTGTGCGTCCGGCCCCCGAGTTTTAATCCGTGTTATGCCCTGCAGACAGACAAATATGTCATAGACAGTGCTGTGAAAGTGCCAGGGAATGCACTCCCCATCACTGAGCGTTAAAATCTGAACGCGCAAATCCTGAATTTGGGATACGAGATCACGTCCGGTGATGGTGTAGGGCAAATCCCGAGGGGCTGTCATGATTCAGAACCTTTCCATTTGGGGGAGAATAGAATGAGGGGTTTGACTGTGAATGACGGTCATTTTTTCATGGGTCATTTCCTCCATTGTGTGAGACATACCGCCGACACCGAGCCCCGACACACCCAGGCCGGCAAAAGGCATCCAGTCCGTGCGGAAGGCGGTATGATCATTGATCATCACCGCACTGGCCTCAAGCTGGCTTGACAGGCCGAGGGCTCTATCAAGATCGCGTGTAAATACGGCGGATTGGAAGGCAACCGGCAGAGCGTTGGATTGAAGGACGGCCTGCTCTTCATGGTCAAAACCATAGATGCAGGTCACGGGTCCGAAGATTTCCTGGGTTGAAACCAAGGCATTAACCGGCGGGTCCAGCAGAATTGTCGGGGCATAAACCCGGTCATTGACCTTTTCCCCGCCGGTCACAACACGGGCGCCATCCGATATGGATTCCTCGACCCAGGATGAAACCCGCTCGACTTCCCGTGGTAATATCAAGGGGCCGACATCCGTTTCCTCTTCGATGGGATTGCCGGCAACGAGCTGGGCTGTTCTCGCGGCATAAAGGTCAAGAAATTCGGACTTGATCCGGTTATCGACAAAGATGCGCTGCACGGACACACAGACCTGGCCTGCGTGGTAATAACCGCCTTTCACCAGGGAGCGTACGGTGCTTTCCATGTTGGCGTCATGACAGATTATCGCCGGAGCAACGCCGCCATGCTCCAGAACGCAGCGCGTTCCGGGGGCCAGCCGGCTGCGCAAATACCAGCCAATCCTGGCAGAGCCGATAAAACTGAACAGCGATACCCGTGCATCGGTGACAAGCTGCTCTGCCGTGGCGTTGTCACAAAGGCACATCTGGCACAGTTCTTCCGGCAAGCCGGCTTCATGGACGAGTTCGACAAAGCGTTTGCAACACAAAGGCGTTGTTTCAGCGGGTTTGACGATGACGGGGCATCCGACGGCGATGGCCGGAACGACCTGATGAACAATCAGATTCAAAGGGTGGTTGAAGGCGCTGATGGCCACGACCGGGCCAATGGGTTCCCGGCGTGTAAATGCCAGCCTGCCCTCTCCGGCCCTCGATAAATCCATGGGGATTTCCCGGCCTTGAATATGCGAAATGTGATCAGCCGCCAGTTCTATGCCGGTTACCGCCCGCTCTGCCTCGATTCGTGCATCCCGGATTGGCTTGCCGCCTTCGCGCGCGATCAGAACGGCAAATGTCTCAATCCGATCACGCAGCAAAGCGGCCAGTTTGCGCAGAATCTCCACGCGCCGATGGGCGGGCAGCCGGCCCGAGGCATTCTTATGGGCGCGAGCGGCTCTATCTAGCATGCGGTCAGCATCGGCCCAATTCATGGTCTCAAGCTCTGAAATCAGTTCGCCATCATATGGTTGACGGACTTGCAGCGTCGGTCTGTGATTGCTTGCCATGATCACACCAGGCAGACACGTTCTTTGAGCTGATCAATCAGGACCCGTTTATTTTCACTGTAATCAATGGCGGCCTCCACAACATGCACGCCGCCCGCACGGAAGCAGCCTTCCAGGAGCGGGGCAAATTCTTCGGCCGCGTTCACACGGTGACCATGGGCGCCATAACTGTTCGCATAGTGCACAAAGTCCGGATTATTGAATTCAAGGCCCCAGTCGCTCAGTCCGGCATCGGCCTGCTTCCAGCGGATCATTCCGTAGGAATCATCACGAAGGATCAGGACCACCAAATCAAGATTCAAACGCACAGCCGTTTCCAATTCCTGGCTGTTCATCATGAAACCGCCATCACCGCAAATGGCCATGACATTCAGGCCCGGATTGAGCATGGCCACCGTCATGGCGGATGGCAGCCCCGCGCCCATAGTTGCCAGGGCATTGTCGAGCAGCACGGTATTGGGCTGTGTTGTTCGGTAGTTTCTTGCAAACCAGATTTTATAGGTGCCGTTGTCCAGGGCGATAACGCCATCCGGTGGCATGACCTTTCGCACATCAGCCACGATGCGCTGCGGGATCATCGGAAATCTGTCATCATCCGTTCCTTCGGCAATCTGCCCCATAACCTCATCGCGAACACGCATGAAATAGCTGAAGTCATGGCCTGCAACCGGTGAAAGCCGCTTTATCAGTGTGCGAAAACTCGAGGCCATATCTCCGACCAGTTCAAGCTGAGGGAAATAGACCTCATCAACCACGGCCGGATTGAAATTGACATGAATAACTTTTTTGCCGTTGTGCTCCATGAAAAAGGGAGGTTTTTCGACAACATCATGGCCGGCATTGATGACCAGGTCGGCCCGGTCTATGGCGCAGTGAAGATAGTCCCCGTCTGACAGGGCGGCGGTTCCGATATAGTGATCGTGACAGCCGCCGATCACGCCTTTGCCCATCTGGGTGTTGAAAAACGGGATGCCGGTCACTTTGACAAAATTCTCCAATGCAGAGCTGACACGCTTCCGGTTGGCTCCGGCGCCGACCAATAAGAGTGGATGCTTTACCGCCCTGATCATGGCAACGGCTTCGTCAATGGCAGCCTGAGCGCAATCCGGTCTATATGGGGACCGGGCCTCGAACAGCGAGCCGGATTGAACCTGCTCTGCGGCAATGTCTTCAGGCAGTTCAAGATGGACCGGTCCGGGCCTTTCTTCCTCGGCGAGCCTGAACGCCTCTCTCACCAGGGCGGGGATCGTGTTGCCATTAACGATTTGCCGGGCAAACTTGGTGATCGGCCGCATCATGGCAACCACATCGATAATCTGAAACCGGCCCTGCTTGCTGGCTTTTATGGGTTTTTGTCCGGTGATCATCAACATGGGCATGGCCCCCAGATGGGCATAGGCTGCCGCTGTCACCAGATTTGTCGCACCAGGCCCCAGTGTTGCCAGGCACACCCCGGGCTTGCCGGTCAGACGGCCATAAGTGGCGGCCATGAAGCCCGCCGCCTGTTCGTGGCGGGTGAGGATGAGCCGTATTGTTGACTGGCGGAGAGATTCAAGAAAATCGAGATTTTCTTCTCCCGGCACGCCGAAGATATACTCAACTCCTTCATTCTCAAGCGCCTTCACCAGCAGGTCGGATGCCTTGATCTGTGTTCTATTGTTGTTCATTATTATTCCTCTGAGGGGTGGGACCGGACCGATTGCGAAACGGTCATGCGGCCGATGCTTCCGCATATTCGGATTTTGCTGTCGGCATTGGATGCAACTGATCCAAGGGGATGGAGTTCCCATCCCCCTGGGCTATGCGGCAATGAAAACGCTTGAGCGCGCGAGGGTGGGCAACGCCGCAGGAATGGGCGATAATCCCGGTGCCGTAGCGCATTTTTTCAACAAAATTCTTCACCCTGACCGCTTTGAGTTCCGGGTCAAGACCGCGCTGCAAACGCCGGTCATGTGTCGTGATGCCGGTCGGGCAGGTGTTTTTGTTGCATTTCAGGGCCTGAATGCAGCCAAGCGCAAACATGAAACCGCGCGCCGACACAACGAAATCGACACCGGCGCAATAGGCCCAGGCGACCTCAGCCGGCGTGACCAGCTTGCCAGAGGCAATGATCTTGATGCGGTCACGCAGACCATATTGGGCCAGGATGTCGATAACCATCGGCAAAGCCTCCTTGATGGGAAGCCCCACATTATCCATCAGCGGCATTGGCGCCGCACCGGTGCCGCCGTCGCCGGAATCAATGGTTATGAAATCAGGCGCACTGGCCAAACCGCGGTCGTGGATTTCCCTGCACAGGGTCTCGAGCCATCCATATGCGCCGACCACGGATTTAAAACCTGTGGGCTTGCCGGTCATACCCCGCACCCGTCCCACCATATCAAGAAGATCCGGGACGGAATCTATTTCAACGTGGCGATTGGGTGATATGGAATCTTCCCCGATCGGAATACCTCTTATTTCGGAGATTTCCCTGGTCACTTTGCCGGCCGGTAAAATACCGCCTTTGCCGGGTTTGGCGCCCTGGCTGAGTTTGATCTCGAACATTCTGATTTGCTTGATGGCCGCCAGTTCGGCAAGGCGGGCATCCGACAAATCTCCGTTCTGATCACGCACGCCGTATTTGGCGGTGCCGATCTGGAAAACGATGTCGCAGCCGCCTTCAAGATGATAAGGCGACAAACCGCCTTCACCTGTGTTCATCCAGCAATTGGCCAGCGAAGCGCCCCTGGACAGAGCCCGAACCGCTGGAGCCGAAAGGGCGCCGAAACTCATGCCGGATATATTAATGATCGAACGGGCCTGATAGGGCTCGGCGCAATATGGTCCGATGGTGACGGCAGGAACGTCCTCGGCATCCACCGAGAGTTTCGGGAACGGGCAGTTGACGAAAATAACCGTTCCGGCCGGTGTCAGGCTCTTGGATGAACCGAATGCCACTGTGTTATCGGCGCCTGCCGAAGACTTTTTGATCCACTCTCGTTCGGCTCGGTTGAACGGCATTTCCTCGCGGTCCATCGCAAAGAAGTACTGCCGGAAAAATTCTCCAAGATGTTCAAACGCGCCCCGTAAATGCCCGATAACAGGATAATTACGTAACACGGCATTTTTCTTTTGCAGCAGGTCATAGATCAGAATGCAGATGATCGAGGCGCAGAGTGCTCCGATGACGAAAATAAATACCGATGCGGTCAGGCTGAAGAAGTCTATGACATATGAGGGGAGCATACGGGTCATTGGCCCTTCCTTTCATGAATGGTTGGCCGCAGGCTACATGAACCGTTTGCGAATGAGGTGATCGAGTGAAAACACGCCGCCACCATGGGCGATGAGGAAAACCAGCCCGGCGGCCCAGGTGAAGTGATCAGGCCAGCTGGCCGGATAGACGAAAATCTGGATCACGGCGGTCATCGCCAGAAGTCCCGCGGCGCCGAAACGGGTGGCAAGCCCCAGGATCAGCAGGACCGGCAGGGCATGCTCGGCCAGAGCCGCCAGATTGGCGGCCAGTTCCGGGGGTAGAAACGGCAAGGCATATTCTTCTTCGAACAGATAGATCGCGCTGTCTGTCACCTGCCATCCATCAACTTTTGTCTGACCGGAACGCCAGAACACACCCGCCAGACCGATCCGTGCGATCAGGCTGATGACCGATGAGGGGGTTGCGTCCAATATGCCGAGGAGTTTTGCGGCATGCGTCTTCAAAGTGTGGGTGACGGTCATGGATTTGCTTTGTGTCAAAGTGGTCATGGCTATTATCCTTCGGTTTAAGTCTGTGGGCGAGTGGATATGAAGGCCCCCTTGTTCAGCAGGGCGCCGATGGAGGATTCCGGAGCGAAACAAGGAGCAGCTTCGATAGCTGCCGCAATGGCTTCTGTGAGATCAGATGTTTTCTGCAGGGCTTGGAGCAACGCATAGCTCCCGGAATCAATTTCTGAGATTTGCACCTGCAGCTCGGGCCGCAGGATCATGATGTGGGAAGGGCCAGCCTCCAGCCTGATGCCGTCCGGATGGGAA
>PKTQ01000369.1 GCA_002869085.1 Hyphomicrobiales bacterium
CGCCAAGCTCGGCGCGGTACACCGCCTCGCCCGGCAGGGGGTCGAAAAAGGACGGGTCCAGCACCGCCTCCAATGTGCGGGGGCGGCGGCTGAGCAGCGCCGCCAGACGCGGCGAGGTGCCCATCACATCGGCCAGCAGGCGCAGCAGGTCCGGCTGGGCGCTGAGCAGGGAGAACAACTGCACCCCGCCCGGCAGACGCGAGAGAAAACGGTCAAAGGCCAGAAAGGCCACCCCGGGCTCGGCGGTGCGCGAGAAAGCCTCAAGCAGCACCGGGACGATCTCGGTCAGGCGCTCGCGGGCCTTTTCGCTGCGCACCGCCGCATAGCGCCCGGCATGCCAGCTACGCACCATGCGCGAGACACCGGCCGCGTCCTTAAAGCCCATATCGGTCAGGGTCTGCAGGGTTTCCGGGTCGTCCTCGCCGCCGACAAACACCAGATTGCCCTGCTCGGTGGCCAGTTCAGGGGTCTCCTCGAACAGGGCGGCATAATGGGTCTGCACGGTTTCCAGATGTTTCACCAGCTCGGCGGTGAAGGTCTCGGGGGTGTGAAAGCCGCAAAAAGCGGCGAGACGCGCCAGCCCGGCCTCGTCTTTGGGCATCAGATGGGTCTGCTCGTCATTCTGCATCTGGATGCGGTGCTCGATACGGCGCAAAAAGCGATAGGCGGCCTCAAGGCCGGCCTCGGCCTCAGGCTCGATCCAGCCCGCCCTGGTGAGCGCGCTCAACGCATCGAGGGTCTTGATAACCCGCAATTCGGGCTGGCGGCCACCGGCGATCAATTGCTGGGTCTGAACGAAAAACTCGATCTCGCGTATGCCGCCCCTGCCCAGTTTCAGATTGTGGCCAAGCACGGCGATCCTGTCATGGCCCTTATGGGCATGGATCTGCCGCTTCATGGCATGCACATCCTTGATGGCGGCGAAATCGAGATATTTGCGCCAGATGAAGGGCCGCAATTCCTGCAAAAAGGCCTCGCCCAGGGCGATATCCCCGGCAATGGGGCGGGCGCGGATCATGGCGGCGCGCTCCCAGTTCTGGCCGATGCTGAGATAATATTGCGCCGCCGCGCCGATCGACACCGCCACCTGGGTGGCGCCCGGATCGGGGCGCAGGCGCAGATCGGTGCGGAACACATAGCCCTCGCCGGTGCGCTCCTGCATCAGCTTCACCAGGGCGCGGGTGACGGCGATAAAGATCTTGCCCGCATCCTTGCCGGGAGCCAGCGGCGCGGTCTCAGGATCGTAAAACACGATGAGATCGATATCGGAAGAATAGTTGAGCTCGCCGGCGCCCAATTTACCCATGGCGAGAATGGTCATGCCGCAGCCGATCTCCGGCCTGGCCGGGTCGGGCGGCAGCAGCTCGCCCGAGGCCACCCTGCGCTGCAGCAGGAAACGCATCGCCGCGCGCACCAGGCTTTCGGCCAGATGCGACAGTCCGGCCGCGGCCTCAAGGCTGTCCCAGGCGCCGCCGATATCGGCCATGGCGATCAGCAGGGCGCCCCGGCCCCGGCCCCGGCGCAGGATGCGCATGGCCTCGGCTTCATTATCGGTGGCAGCGATCTCTTTGTTGACATCGTCAACAATTTCCGCCAGCACCCTGCCGGCCGGCGCGGTGAGACAATGGGCGGCAAAGACGGGATCGCGCCGGATCAGGCCGGACAGGAAGGGCGAAGCGCCGGCAATGGCCGCCAGAAGCGTGGTGCAGGGCTGCTCAGAGGCGAGCAGATCGGCGAATACCGGCGCTTCCGCGGCCAGATCAGCCAGCACATGGCGGGCGCGGTCCGCATCGGCCGGCTCGGGCAGGCAGTCCGCCATCTCGCATAAAGCCTGTTCCACTCTGCTCATTCCGCCAGCAATCGCCGCAGGACTTTCTCGGCTTCATGGGCGCTGAAGCGGCCGTCCCTGCGATAACGGATATCGCCGCGCTTGTCGATGAACACCATCACCGGCAGGCCGGTCACCTTGTAGCGGCGCATGGTTACGGGCAATTCATGGCCATAGCTGCTCTTGTCGATGCCAACCGCGCGCCTTATGCCGCGGGCGCTCACAAAGCGGCGCAGGCGCGGCTCGGTCTGATAGAGCGCCAGTTCCGGCACCGAATGGATGCTGACGAATACCAGTTCGCGCGCCTCGATTTCGGCGGAGAATTTCAGATACCAGTCCTTCAGCACCGGCAGGGTAAACTCCTCGCACAGGCGGCAATCCATCTGGAAGAATTCGAGCACCACGATGCGCCCGCGCAGGCGCGGCAGATCCAGCGGCTCGCTATTGATCCAGGTCTTGACCGACCAATTGGGAGCAGGATAGCCGATCCCGGCCCGCAGCGGGGCAAGCGGCATGCCGATCAGCAGGATAAGGCCGGCCAGCAGCAACAGCCGGCCCAGACCCGATAATGCTTTATGCCGGCCCATGCCCTCTTATTCCCATCCTATCAGCGCTTGGCCATGGCGAAGAACTTGCCGAGCTGGTCGCCGGCGGTGCTATGGGTGCGCGCGCCGGTCATGTCGGCGATTTTGGACCAGTTATTGGCGACCGCCTCGGGGCTGACCTCATCCGGGGGCAGGAAGATGCCCTGGCTTTCCATCACCTCAGCCTTGGTGAAGGCGCCGCCCCCGGCGCAGAGAATGGCCCCGTTGGGGGCGCGCTCGGAGCACAGGAACATCATGCCCGCCGAGGCCTGTTCCGGCTGCATCAGATCCTTGGCCTCGGGCGGATAGAGAGAGCTGGTGGCCTCGGTATAGGCGACCGGGGCGAAGGCATTGGCGCGGATATTATAGGTCTGCCCCTCCAGGGCCAGCGAATTGATCAGCCCGACCACCCCCATCTTGGCGGCGCTGTAGGGGGCCTGGCCGGACGCGCCATAAAGCCCGCTGGCCGAGGTGGTGACGACAACGCGGCCATAGGCCTGGCGCATCATGATCGGCCAGGTCAGGCGGGTGACCCGGATGGTGCCGCGCAGATGGACATTGGTGATATTGGCGCTGTCGCCGGCGGACAGATTGCCGAAGCTCTTGTCGCCGCCGATGCCGGCATTGTTGATCAGGATATCGATGCGGCCGAAGCGCTCCATGGTCTGATCGATCATCTCGGTGATCTGGGACAGGCTGGTGATGTCGGCCTCGCTGGCCAGGCCCTTGCCGCCCAGCTCGTCCACCTCCATCAGCACGTCATAGGGATTGCGGATATCGTTGATGACCACATGGCCGCCGCGCCTGACGATATCCAGAGCATATCTGCGCCCCAGGCCCGACCCCGCGCCCGTGATGAGAGCCACCTTTCCCTTAAACCCTATATCCATGACGCTTTTCCCCTTTGATCACGCGGGCAGAAACTGCCTCGACAAAATTCCGGTGTCTATTTTCCCCGGCCAGCATCATAGTGTATCCTGATCCGAAAAACACCTGTCTGAATGAGGCGAAATTGAAAATTTACGAGGATCGGCAGGCCCCAAACCCAAGACGGGTGCGAATCTTTCTGGCGGAAAAAGGCATTGAAATGCGTTTTGAACAGGTCGAGTTCATGGCCGCCGAGCACAAGACAGGCGATTTCAAGGTCAAGAACCCCCTGCAGGAGGTGCCGGTACTCGAACTTGACGACGGCACCCATCTGAGCGAGACGGTGGCGATCTGCCGCTATTTCGAGGGGCTCTATCCGGACCCGCCGCTGCTGGGCCAGCCGGGGGACGCGCTCGATCTGGCGCGCACCGATATGTGGCAAAGGCGGATCGAGTTCAAGATTCTGGCGCCGGTGGTGGCGGCGTTCCGCCATCTGCACCCGGCAATGGCGCCGTTTCAGGTGCCGCAGGTGCGCGAGTGGGGCGAGGCAAATACCGAAACCGCCGGTTCCATGCTTGACTGGCTGGACCAGGAACTGGCAAACCGGCCCTATATGGCCGGCGTGCGCTATTCGATTGCCGACATCACCGCGCTGGTGGCGGTCGATTTCGCCCGCGTCGCCCACATCAAACCCCTGGAAGGGCGCAGCCACCTGGCGCGGTGGCATGGCGCCGTTTCCGCCCGAGACAGCGCCAAAGCCTGAGGACGAAACATGATCTTGACCATTGCCGGATGCGGCGACGCCTTCGGAACCGAAGGACAGTTCAACACCTGCTATCACGTGGAGGCCAGCCGGGGGAATTTCCTGATCGATTGCGGCGCCTCCTCGCTGGTGGCGCTGAACAAGCTGAAAATTCCGGTCAATGAGATCGGCACCATTTTCATCTCGCATCTGCACGGGGATCATTTCGGTGGACTGCCGTTTTTCCTGCTGCATGCCTGGTACGCCACCGGCCGCACCGAGGATCTGACCCTGGCGGGGCCGCCCGGCCTGCAAAAGCGGGTCGAGCAGGCGCTGGATATGTTCTTTCCACAATCGACCAGCGAGGCGCCCCAATTCGCGCTGCGTTATGTGGAACTTCCGCCCAACACGAAATCGCATGTCAACGGCATCGATGTGGAAACATTCGCGGTGTGCCATTTCTCCGGCGCCCCGTCCTTTGCGCTGCGCATCGAAGTTGACGGGAAAATCGTCTCCTTCTCGGGCGACACCTCCTGGACCGACAAGCTGCTCGAGGCTTCGGCGGAGGCGGATCTGCATTTGCAGGAATGCTATAATTTCGAAACCGTGTTTCCCTATCACAGCGAATATGTGACCCTGGAGAAGGAACTGCCGGCCTCCACCGCCAAACGGATTCTGCTGACCCATTTCGGCTATGAGATGTTTGCCAATCTGGACAAGGTGACATGGGAATATGGCCGGGACGGGATGGTGATCGAACTGTGAGCGAGGCGCCCGCGCCGGAGCGCGGCCACGCCGCCCTGCTCGGGGCGATCGAAGGCTGCCGCCTGTGCCGGGATGCGCCGGACGGCCCGCCCCTGCCCCATGAGCCGCGTCCGGTGCTTCAGATCGGCGGCGGCGCGAAAATCTGCATTGCCGGCCAGGCGCCGGGCACCCGGGTGCACGAATCGGGGCGCCCGTTCACCGATCCGTCCGGCGATCGCCTGCGCGACTGGATGGGGATCGGGCCGGAGCTGTTTTACGATCCGGCACGCATCGCCATCGTGCCGATGGGGCTGTGCTTTCCCGGACTTGACGCCAAGGGCGGCGATCTGCCGCCGCGCAAGGAATGCGCGCCCCAATGGCGGACCCGCATTTTCCGGCTGCTGCCGGAACTGGAGCTTATCGTGGCGGTGGGGCTTTATGCCCAGAAATGGCATCTGGGGCGCCGCGCCAGGGCGAGCCTGACCGAGACCGTGCGGAGCTGGCGCGATTATGCCGCGCCGGCCTCGGGGCCGCAGATCCTGCCGCTGCCGCATCCTTCATGGCGCAATAATGGCTGGCTGAAGCGAAATCCGTGGTTCGAATCAGAGCTGCTGCCGGTGCTGAAAGCCCGCATCCGCGAACTGACCGGGGGCTGAGGGGCATGCAGATCCATCAGATCAACCGGATCGAATGGCTGTTGGGGCTGGGGCTGGTGCTGCTGTTCGCCCTTTACGGCTTCTGGCTCTATCACACCGACCATTATGTGCGCTATATGCGGGCCGGAGCGGCCAATTCGGTGATCTGGCGGGCGCTCAACGCCAAAAGGGAAGATTTCCCCACCGGCCTCACCGGGCAGACCGACCGCATGCTGGGCATACCGCGCCACCCTGCCGCCTGCCCCGCGCCGGTCGAAAAGACACCGTTTCCATCGAAATGCCACAATTTTGACGATGAATTCGGCGCCAAGGCGGTAAGTTGTTCATTTTGGTGGCTTGGCCGCA
>PKTQ01000383.1 GCA_002869085.1 Hyphomicrobiales bacterium
GGCACCCTGCCGGTGACCGAAGGCAAGACCCGGCGCGTGGTGAGGAGCTATCAATGACCCCATTCCAATATGAGACCGTGCTGAGCCATGTGCAGGATGACGGGGTGCGTATCATCACCCTCAATCGTCCCGGGCGGCTGAATGCCATGAACCGGCAATTGGTCGACGATGTGGCGCGGGCCTTCGAGGAGGCCAATGGGGATGAGGCGAGCCGGGCGATCGTCTTTACCGGCGCCGGGCGGGCCTTCTGTGCCGGCGATGACCGGCAGGACCATGTGCACCCGGCCAGCGAGGCCGAGGCGCGCGACCTGGTGGAGGCGATCCAGCAGGCCAGCCGGGCGATCCTGTTCGGTCCCAAGCCGGTGGTCGGGGCCATTCACGGCTGGGCGGTCGGCGGCGGCTTTGAATGGGCGATCAATTGCGATTTTCCGATCTGGGCCAGAGACGCCAAAGGCTTTTTTCCGGAAGTGTCGCTCAACCTCTTTGTCACCGGGGCGGTTACGGCGCTGTTGCCGGCGCTCGCCGGGCTCGGAAAGGCGCGCGAGATGCTGATGCTGGGCCGGCGCTACGGAGCCGAAGAGCTTGCCGAAGCGGGCATCGCCTGGCAGCTGGCGGAGCCGGAGGAGCTGATGGACCGGGCTTTGGCGCTGGCGGCGGAGCTTGCCGCCCTACCGCCGCTGTCGCTCCGCGCCATGAAGCGGGTGTTGAACAGCGCCGCCCTGACCGATATCGAGCAGGCGCTGGCGCTGGAAACCGAGGCGACCATCGCCGGTTTTCTCGACCCGGAAACCACCAGGCGGCTGAAGGATTTTTAACCCCTTGGCGCAAGCTCTGCCGCCTGTTCCGCGCCGGGTGCGCTCAGCGCGGGCGCCGCAGGAGCGTGCTTGCAAAGGCGCGCCGATTCACCTACCGTCCCTGATGATGGTTCCGCCAGTCGACATCCGTTGGCGGATTAAAAGGGAACATGGTGAGGCTGCCCTTCTTAACAAAGCCGAAGCCATGGCTGCCCCCGCAACTGTAAGCGGCGAGCAAACCCCATTTTTGCCACTGATCCAGTGAGGATTGGTAAGGCGGGGGGCGCCGGGACCCGCGAGCCAGTAGACCTGCCATCAGCCATCGGCACATAAGTGCCATAACTTAACGTCAATCGCACGGTGGGTGCGAAAAGGAGATTTTCATGCATATCGAACCCGGTATCGTTGTCGGCGCGAAAATGGCGCTCAGCGTAGCCACGGCCACAGGCGCTTTCGGCCTGGCCGCCAAAATGGCCCTTCAGTCCCTGCGCAGGGATGGCGGCCTCGCCGCGCTTGCCGCGCGCAGCCTGGTGAGCACCGTTCTGGTGTTCTGCTTCTTTCAGGTGCTGCCCCATTATCCGGTCGGTGTATCGGAAGTTCATCTCATTCTCGGCTCGACCCTGTTCCTGATTTTCGGCGCCGGACCGGCGGCGATCGGCCTGGCCGCCGGGCTAGCACTGCAGGGGCTGCTGTTCGCCCCCGCCGACCTGCCGCAATATGGCATTAATGTCACCACTTTGCTGCTGCCGCTCTGGGCGCTGAAGTTGCTGGCCAACCGCATCATCGCCGACGGCACGCCTTATGTGGACCTGAAATATCGCCAGGCTCTGGCGCTCTCCACCGCCTATCAGGGCGGCATCGTCGCCTGGGTGGCATTCTGGGCGTTTTACGGCCAGGGTTTCAGCGCGGAAAACCTGACGGCGGTCAGCGCTTTTGGCGGGGCCTATATGCTGGTCATCATCATCGAGCCGCTGGTGGATCTGGGCGTGCTGGCGCTGGCGAAATCACTGCGCTCGCTCACCACCGGGCCGCTGTTCAACAGCCGCCTGCATCAGGCCGCAGGCTGATATTTTTGAGTTCGGCCGGTCATTTTCAGTGATAATCGGCTCCGGCCCGCTCGCATGTTTAAGTGACTTCCCAGTCCCGCGCCCCCTCTTGGGCCACCCCAGAAGTCTGACTTGAGGGTGATGGGAGGGGGCGCGAAACGTTCTTGGCCTTAGCCGATCCTACCTGCCCCGCTCGCTTCATTTGCCTCGCGCCAATTCCCTAAGGACCTGGGGTCCTTAGGTCATGGCTCCGGCGGGGCGGGCGTATTATGAGTTCTGCCGGTCCTGCCCGCCCCGCTCCCCCTCCCCACCGCCCTCAGGGAGTGTGACTTAAGGGCAGTGGGAAGGGTGAGCTTGGTCTTTTCAGTGATAATCGGCTCCGGCCCGCTCCCCCTCCCGGGCACGAGAGGGAGTTTGACACCAAGGGTGCCGGGAGGGTTTGCGGGCCTTGTTCTTCTTTTCTGCCGTTCCTGCCCTCCCCGCTCCCCCGCCCCACCGCCCTCAGGGAGTTTGACACCAAGGGTGCCGGGAGGGTTTGCGGGCCTCGTTCTTCTTTTCTGCCGATCCGGCTGATCCGCCTAACCTGCGCCGTGGGTGCGCGGATATGCGTTCGGCGCCGGCGGGGTCCAGCCTTTCAGCGTGTCCGGATCCGGGCGGAGGATTTCCACCTTCAGCGGGTAACAGGCCGCCGCATCGCTGGAATGGGCCGAGCCGCAATCGCCGCCCGGGCAGGCCGACAGCGCCGCCAGCAGATCGATTTCGGCAAAAAACTCGATAAAGTCGCCGGGGCGCACCGGGCTCGCCTTCATGAAATATTGATGGCTGTCCCTGGTGAATCCGGTGCACATGAACACATTGAGCACATCGTGGATATGGGCCTCGGCTTCGAGCAGGTCCATGCTCCGGCCGGCGGCCAGCGCCCGTGTCAGGTTGGAATGGCAACAATGGTGATAATCGGTCCCGGCCAGCAGGCGATTGGTATAAGGATCGCACCTGGTGCCGATCACATCATGCACCCCGGCGCCGTCCTCATCCCAACCATACCAGTCCAATGTGTCGTGAATGACTGTGGCCAGAGGGCGCAAGGCCGGCAGGCTGCTCCACAACCGGTCGCCGGTGCTGACATGGGTGCCGTGCAGGGCGCGGGTCTTGCCGCTGAAGAAACGCTCGGACAAATCCCTCGCGTTCCACAGATTGAGATCGCCCACCTGCGGGCCCTCAATGCTGACGATGCGGAACACATGCCCGGCCGGCACCTCGAAAGCACGGGCATCGCGCGGCGGCACGATCAGCTCATCGACAAGCTCGGCGCCCGCCCGCACCGCCTCGTAAAAAGCGGCATCGAAGGGCGGCAAGTGTTCCGGCGGATAGCAGATGACCGGCCGGGCCTCGCGGCGGGCTTGTCCATCTTCCGGCGCGTCATGGGCTGGACAGTCTTTCATCGCGGTTCCATATCTGTATTTGCCATTGCGGCAGGAGTTTAGACATCAAAGCTGTCATATGGAATCAGAAGAATGGACAAACAGGCAGATATAGCGCCCGCCGGGTTCGGACATGACGCCGATTTCACCCCGCCAAGGGGGCTTGGCAATGCGCATGTAAACACGATTCTGGGCAGTCTGTGGCCGCGCAAAATGCTGGTGCGCTGGCGCAGCCGGGCGCTGCGGCGGGCCAGCCGCCCGGTGGAACTCACATGCCGCGATAATATCCGCCTGCTAGGCGAATATAGCCCGCACCCCAACCCGAAACGGGGGCTGGCGATCCTGATTCACGGCTGGGAAGGCAGCGCCAACTCGTCCTATCTGCTGTCCGCCGCCACCACTCTTTATCAGCACGGATTTTCGGTGTTCCGCCTCAATCTGCGCGATCACGGCCCCTCGCACCATCTGAACGAGGAGCCGTTCCTGGCGGTGCGGCTTGAGGAGGTGCTGGACGCGGCCGAGCAGATCCAGCAGCTTTTTCCCCATGAACATTTCTGGCTGGGCGGCTTCTCGCTGGGCGGCAATTTCGCCATCCGCATCGCGGCCCATATGCAGGACCACGCGCTCCGCTTCACCCGGGTGGTGGCGGTGTGCCCGCCGATCGATACCGGGCGCAGCATTGAGTCCGTCAGCCGGAGCTGGTTTTACAACCGCTATTTCTCAGCCAAATGGCGGCGTTCTTTCATGAAGAAAGCAGCGCTGTTTCCCCGCCACCAAAGCAATACCCATCTGATGCAATCGGGCAATCTGATGGCCATGCACAAGGCTTTCCTGCCGGTCTATTCGAAGTATCCGGACACCGATAGCTATTTCGATGCCATCCGCCTGAACGGCGCGCATATCCCCCGGCTCGGCGCGCCTTGCACGATCATCATCTCCAAAGACGATCCGGTGATCCCCTACCCGGCCCATAGGGACCTGCCCAAGCTCGACAATCTCACGCTGATGGTCACGGACCGGGGCGGCCATTGCAGCTTTCTGAAGGATTACGCCCTGCACTCCTGGGTGGACGAGCAGTTCGAGAAGCTTTTTAGGTGACTTTTTGAGTTCTGCCTATCCTACCCACCCCGCTCCCCCGCCCCACCGCCCTCAGGGAGTTTGTCTTAAGGGCGGTGGGCGGGTGAGCGGACCTTGCAGTATTTTCAGTCGAACCTGCCCACAATACCGCCCTCAGGGAGTTTGACTTAAGGGCGGTGGGGCGGGTGAGCCGGTAGAGCCTGACCTAGCGCCTCTTCATGGCGCGCATACCCTCAATGAGCCGGTCGCGCAGGCCCACATTGGGGTTGAACATCCAGGTGGAGCAATGCGAGGTCGTATATTCGGCCATGCCCGGCCGCATATTGACCGACAGGGTATAGGTGCGCCCCGGCTGGAAGCGCACGCCGCAAGAGGCGGTGCTGCCGCTGCGATGCAGCACCCTGATGGTGGCGCCGGCGGGCGGACCCTTGAAGGCCTCGACAATGCCGAATGTGGTCAGCGACTGGCCGGATGATGCTGGCCGGACCTTGTAGACCACGCCGGTGAACACCGCCGCCGAATACTTCAGCAGCGAGTCGACGGTGACCTTACCGCGGCAGGAACAGGCCAGGGCCGGGCTCGCGGTCAGGATGAGCGCGGCAAGGGTGATGATGGACAGCTTGGCTGGTTTCATGGGCTTTCCCTCATTTGCGCCACTATAACAGGCAATTCCGCCGAAAAAACGACGTCCGGCGATTGACGAAATCGTGAATCGCCCGCGGATAGATTTATGCCATTCTGGCATTGATGCCGGCCGGTCACGCAGGTGCAATAGGGAGGCGGTTTGCCGATGAGACATTTTGACGAGATTTTCGAGATTTCCGCCGGGCGCAAAGGCGGCGCCGAGGCCCTGGAGGAGATGCTGGACCGCCCGAAACCGGCGGCGGAACTGACCGCAATTCCCGATGACCGCTGGCTGTCGCAGATGACCCGCAGTATTTTCCAGGCCGGGTTCAACTGGAAGGTGGTCGACAATATGTGGCCCGGCTTTGAAACGGTGTTTCACGGCTTCGATGTGGGCAGGTGCCGGATGCTGAGCGATGAGGATATCGATGCGATGGTGTCGGACAGCCGCATCATCCGCAACGGCATGAAAATCCGCTCGGTGCGCGACAATGCGATCTTCCTGGCCGAACTGGCCGCCGAAGCAGGCAGCGCCGCACAGCTGTTCGGCACATGGCCGGCGGAGGACTATGTGGATCTGGTGCTGATGCTGAAACAGCGCGGTTCGCGGCTCGGCGGCAATAGCGGACCCTATTTCCTGCGCTTCATGGGGGTGGACAGCTTCATCCTGTCGCGGGACGTGACGGCCCGGCTGATCGCCGAAGGGGTGATCGACAAGACGCCGAGCTCGCAAAAGGCGCAGCGCGCGGTGCAGGAGGCCTTTAATATCTGGCGCGGTCA
>PKTQ01000087.1 GCA_002869085.1 Hyphomicrobiales bacterium
AAAAACGAAAACATGGGGGGACATGCCTGAATTTCAGATATCGCAAGGGCCGAATATACGGCACTTCATGATCATGGGGGAGAGTTGTGACAGAGTCCCTGCGCCAATGCCAGTTTTGGCATTATTGAGGATCGGCGGTGTCCGGCTGCGGCGGGGCCGAGGCGCCGCCCCGACCCGCCCTGATTATTGGGCGGTCACGCTGGCCGGTGCGTCATGCCGGGTCATGGCCAGAGGGGTCATGGCCTCAGGTTCCAGATAGTTGACATTGAGATCGATCGGATTCCAGGTCACTTCCTTGCGGAAAATGCCGAACACATCGCCCGAGGTGAAGGCGCGGGGCCGGTCCGGCTGGGCCATGAACAGCGAGGGGTCATGATTGCGGCTGACATCACCGGGCCGATATCCCATCAGCTCGATAGCGGTGGCGGCGAGAGCGAAATGGCTGATCTTGTTGTGGTTCAGCGCCGCGGCGTTCTGGAAGCGCGCCTTGAGGGTGGGATTGCCGGTCATCACCAGCATGGGCACCAGCGCCTCGCGCGGATCGGCATTGCGGGTGGAACAATGGGTGAGGGCGCCGGTCTGGATATTCTGGCCGTGATCGGAGGTGTAGAGCACCACCGCATCATTCAGATCAAGGTCGCGGTGCAGATGCGAGACCAGACGGTCGACCGACCAGGCCACCAGATTGCGGTAGGAATTGATCCGGGCCTTCAGGCTGCCGGCCTCCCTGAAGGTCGGCTTGAAGCGCGACTGATCGGCCGGATAATGCTTGTCATAGGGAAAATGCGCCCCGGTGCGGTTGGCATAGATGAATACCAGCCGGTCATGGGACATTTCCTCGCGGATGATTTCATTCACCTTGTCGTCGAGGCGGGTGGGGGGCACATCGGCGCTGAAGGTGACATGGCGGTCGATGAAGCGAGTCTCGTCCGGGGTCATGAAATTCTGCATCTTGCTCGGGTCTTTGATCCGCCCCGACTGGCCGTCGATGAACACGGTGCGGAACCCGGCCTTCTTGGCGTATTGCCACAGGGTGGGATTGGTGCGGATGGTGGCGGGGATGTTTTCACGCATCGGGCCCATGCGCAGGATGGCATTGGAATAGCTGGAACAATTACCGCCGGAAACCGCATGGCCGAAATTGACGAAATGGGCGCGATTGGCGGCAAGCTCCGGCGTGTAGGGATTGCCAGGATTCCAGTCGAGATAATCGGCGCGCACGCTCTCATCGATCAGCATGAGGATTGAGCTGACCGGCTTTGATGGGCCGGGCTCGATATCGACCGCGCGGCGCTGCTGCTGATCGAGGGTGGCGACCTTGAACCCGGCCATGGCGGAGACCGCCAGGGGCTGGAACTGAGCCGGCATGGCCTGGGAGCCGCCGCCCGATTTGAGCATCACGATGGCGGCGATCAGGCAGACCGGCACCGCCGGCGCCCAGCCGAACCAGGTCAGCAGCCGGTTGAAGCCGCGGCTGGGGCTTGAGGGCACGGAGTAGATCAGCACAAAGCACACCGCGAAGACGAGCAGCGCCCACAGGCCGGCCTCCCGGTAGAAGCTGAACGCCAGCTCGGTTTCGTGGCGGGCGGTCCACAGGGACAGGATATCAAACACCGAAAGATCCGAGGCGCTGACATAGCGATAGCCATAGGCGGCGGCGGTGGACAGGGCGATGACAAAGGCCCAGAACGCCCTGAGCTTGCGGCCGGGCTGCAGCGCGGCAATGAGCAGCGCGCCGAGCGAGACGCCCCAGACGCCGATATAGAAGATGAGGGTGGTCATGCGATGGTTTTCGATCAGCAGGGCGGCGCGATCGAAAAACCCGTGACTGGTCACGGCGGCGAACAGCAATAAAAGGCCGAGATGGACGGCGATGCGTAGCCAGATAAGAGGCCGGGCCTTGTTTGTTTCACCTGGGGTCATGAGCTGATTTTTCCGTTGCATGGCGGTGTCCGAAGGCTGAATTCAGGCGGCGATATTGCCGGCCAGAGTGAGGTTGGACGGGATTTTCGCGCCCGGTCTGGTCAGTTCATTGGTGGCCGGCTTTTGCCAGGCCATGCCGAGTATGGCGCCCGATTTATGGTTCGAGATCAGATTATTGGCGATCAGGGCGCGACCGGCCTTTTTGACCACCGAGACGCCGATGCCGGTCCGGCAGTCATTGATCACATTGCCGGTGGCATTGATATTGCGCAGGTAAGGCCCCCAACCGAGCAGCAGACCGCTGAGGGGGGCGCCTTCGATAGTGTTGCCGGTGATCGCCACATCGGCCTCGGCGGCGATGCCGATGCCGCCGGCAGTGTCCCCGGACTTGCCGCTGCGCAAAAACAGATTGCGGATCAGATTGCCCTGGCACACGGCCAGCCGGCCGCCCACATCGAGATTGGTGATGGAAATGCCGATTTCGGCGGTCTCAACGCTGTTATTGGCGACAATGGCGCCGAGATAGCCGAATTCGACGAACAGCGCCACTTCGCCGAGCCGGGCGCAGGAATTGCCGGTGATATGGGCGGCATTGCCGGCATTGACGCGAATGGCGCTATAGCTGCAGTCGTGAATGCGGTTATTGGCGATGATCACATTGCCGGCGCGGAAGATGTTGATGCCATTGCCCCACTGGCCATTGCCGCCATTGCGGTTTTGGATGTTGAAAACGCGGTTATTGCTGAGGATGGTGCCGTCCTCGCCCTTGTCCGAGCGCCAGATCTGAATGCCGTTATTGGCGCAGTCGCGCACGATATTGCCGCTGACCTCAAGCCCTTTAGAGTTATTGGCGAAAATGCCGGTCTCGGCGGCCTGGCTGATCTCATTGCCAATCAGCGCGCCGGTGCAGTTTTCAAGACTGATGCCATGGGCGGCGCTGCCCGTGATGGCGCAATGCTCGATGCGCAGAGCCCTGACGCCGTCGGCGCGGATCAGCCCGGGCTGGCCGCCCTTGCTGAAACGGCGACCGGCGCCGTCGAAGGAGATGCCGGAGATGCGGATGTTTTCGCCATTCGATATGGTGATGAAAGCGCCTCGGCCGTTCCATTCCAGCACCGAGCGCCCCGGCATGCCGACAAGCTGCAAGCCATCCGGGATTTTAATTCCGCCGACGATCAGCCGCCCCGGCGGCAGCAGCACAGGGGCGCCCCGCGCGGCGGCATCGTCGATCATCCGCTGCAGGCTGCGGCTGGCGTCAAGGCCGCTGTCGACGGTGAGGCTGGCGTTCCGATTTGGCACGGATGCGCCGGCGCCGGCGGCAGCCAGCACCCCGCCCGCACTTAAGGATGCGGGCAGAATGGAGCTTTTCAGGAAATTTCGTCGGCTGACGCTCATGCCGGATGTGTCCTTTTGGGAATAATCAGATAAACCTCGCAATTCGCGTGCCAAATGGCTCTTTGCGCGTGTTGGATCAAGCTCACGGCCCCGGCGGCCGCATGGCCGCAAAGCGCGCGCGGCTGCGCGGGAAAGCCAGCATCATGCCCCATATCAGCCCCAGCAGCAGGTAGAAGTGCCGCCAATGGTCGGTGTCGATGATGATGCCCTCGATGGCCAGGGGCAGGAATGTCGAATAGGTGATGATGAAAAATTCCTGTATCGGCGTTCTGCGGAACAGGAAATCCAGCCCGCGCCACAAGGTGACCAGCACCAGCACGAGATAGGCCAGTCCGCCGATCCAGCCGGCGGTGAGGGCGGTCTGCAGATAGACATTGTGCGGATCGGCGCCGTAAATGACCGCGAAGGAATAGGGGCCGACGCCGAGCGGGTTCTGGAAGATCACTTTCAAAGCCACCAGATGCCCCTGGAAGCGCCCGCCGCTTTCGGCAACATCATAGCTCTGGGTGAGCGAGAAGCGCTCGGTAAACAGGCCGCTGACCGAGGGCATGCTGATCAGGGTCATCAGCCCCAACACGCCAACGGCGCCGAGGATGGTGACATAGGTGACAATGCGGCCGCGCTTGCGCCAATCGGTGCTGAGCAGGAACATCAGCCCGACCATCATGGCGGCGGAGACCAGAAAATGCGCCCAGGCGGCGCGGGAGAAACTGAGCAGCACCGCGACAATCAGAATGCCGAGCGCCCCCATCCATATCCAGGCCTTGCGCAGCGGATTGTCGATCAGCATCATCATGGCATAGAGCGCCGGCGGGATGAGATAGGGGCCGAACACGTTCGGATCCTTGAACATGCCGCGCGCCCGGCTGTTTTCGGTGAAGATTTCGATGCCGCCGAAATAACCGGCGATGCCGGCCAGCGCGGTCAGCACGGCGCCGATGGCATAGGCGATGAAAATGATGCGCAGCATTTTTTCGGAATCGCGAGCCAGCAGACAGGCAAAGAACAGTGAGGACATGCCAAGATAGATAGTGACGAAGGCATGGACGCTGGCTTTTTCGGGATTGATGGCATGGAGCACGCCGATCAGGTCGAACACAAAGAAGATCATCAGCAATGTGGCCGGCAGCCCCAGCCCGCGCGGCACCCGTAAGCCGGTCATCACGCTAAGGCCCATCAGGCCGATCAGCAGCACATCATAGGGGGCGGGCTCGCGCAGCACGAAACCGGAGCAGACCAGCACCAGAAACACCAGGGCGTTCAGAAGGGCATCCGATTTGCCTCGTTCGATGATATGTGCTGGCGCGCTGTGCATAGGCGGTGTCGTCGCATTTTCCCTGGAACGAGATCCGGCGGCGCCGTCGACTCAATGACGGCTCCGCCGGTTCAGAATAAACGCGTGATTGTTAAGGATGGATGAGCGCGGAGATGGTCAGCGGCCTTTCCGGCCCATCCCGGCCCGATTTCAGGCGGCGTGCATGCGGCCCTTGCCTTTGGTCGCGGCCAGGAAGCGCTCGGCATAAAGCAGGCGCAGGCGTTTGGCCGCCTCTTCGACATCGCTCATCTCGACCGGCAGGTCGGTGAAGGCCAAGCGCTCGAACAGGTCGATGGCCAGGGTGAGGGTCTGATGCTCTTCGCGCAGCGCCTCGGCATTCTTCTTCTGAGTTCTTTGCAATGGGGTCATGACGTTTACTCTACGCAGGATGACGGGCCGCCCGGAATCCGGACGGCCCTTGCCATGTGGTTGAAGATATTGGCCTCTCGATGAAACCGGATCAATAACAGCCGCTTGCATCGATGCAGCGGACGCGCCGGCGCGAGGAGGGGCGGCTGCCGGGCAGGCTGTAGACCTCCTGCACCGAAACATCGGTCTGGGTGATCGGAGCCCGGCCTCGGACACGATAGGCCCGCCGGGCGCCGCCGGGAACGAGGATTTCGGCGCCGTGACGGTCACCATAATAGGTGATGGTGTCGCTTGAATAGCGGGGCAGGCCGCCAATGATCCGGGACCGGCCGGCCGAAACATATTCAACCCTGGCGCCGCGGCCGCTGGCATAGGCGCCGATGGTCTCATATCCGCGGGTCCTGCGGGCCTTGATCGCGGCGCGGCCGTAATCGGCGGCGGCGCGAACGACCACCCGGCGCCGGACGGGAACGGACACCGGCACATAAGCGCTGACTTCGCTGCTATAGAGCGGCACATCGGAGCCATAGGCATAATCATAGGCCGGGGCCGTGTGCACCACAGTCGGATAATGACCACCGCGCAGGGCATCTACCGTGCGGTAACGGGGCCTTGAATCACGCAAAAGACGCGGGCGGATCACACGTTTGTAAACCGGCGCATAGGCGGTCGCATAGGTTGGAGCCGCCCGGCGTATGACCAGCGGACGCCGATAGGCGGTCTC
>PKTQ01000203.1:0-5714 GCA_002869085.1 Hyphomicrobiales bacterium
CCCCAGGGGCCCATAAACGGCCCGTCAGCGGCCTCGTCGCTGATCACCTTGTATTCGTCGGTGCTGGTCTTGTCATCGCCGAACAGCTCCGAGCGCACACGGGACTTGTCGACCACATAGCCCTGCTCGAGAAAGCGCGAAGCGAACTCGCGTTTAGCATCGCTCCATTGGCGGTAGGCGGCATAAAACGCCTCCTTGTGGCAGATGAACAGCTGGCGGAAATCCAGCGGCGACAGCTCGGCCAGAAGCATGTTCACCATGCGCTTGTCCTTGTGGTTGCGGGCGCGCAACTTATAGAAATAGGCTGGGTGCTCGGGTTCGATGCGCGGCTCCGGGCCCTGTCCCATGGCCCATTTCCACAGCTCCTCCAGCCCGCGATAGGCGGGGGGCAGATCGGCATAGAGCTTGCGGGTCAGCGCCCGCAGCCTGCTCTTGCTCAGGCCCGACAGATCCTCGCCGGCGTCGGCTGCCGCGTCGGCCAGGATGAAATCGAGCTTCTGCTTCAAGATCGCCGCGCTTTCCGACCCGGCTCGCGGGGCGATGGGCTCGACAAGGTCATGTCCCCAAAGATATGCGGCAATACCGACCCGGTCTTCGAATTTGAACACCCAGTCCACCGGCAATATGCCGGGCTGCTGATCCGGGTCGGCCAGGATGCAGGCGCTTTCAGCGAGATCATGGAAGATATAGACACCGCCGAAATGCGTGCTGTAGAAATTTTCGTGGGCATAGCGGCTCTTGCCGAGCCGGACCGGGAAACGGGTGATGTCGCCGGTCACCTTGCCCAGTTCGATCATCTCGGCAATCAGCACGTCATCCCACCAGGCATCGGGCTCATTGGTGAAGGTTGCGATCTTCTCCGCCAGCTTTTCCGCCGCCTCAATGCGCGAATTGACGGTGTCGGCCTCGATCTCGATCTTGCGGATCGTGAGGAGCTGATCGAGCCGCTCCAGCGCGATGAGCGAGTTCACGAGCTCTCCCACCACCGCATTTCCTGCGGTCAGAGCGGTGAGCTGCTGTTCATTGCGGCGGATAAAACTCTCCAATATGGGCTTTGAAGACGAGAACCTGGCATGGATCAGCGGCGCATCGCTCTGCTCGGTCGACAGGATGATGAACTGCCGGTTGACCCCGTTCGGGTTGAGATAGTCCTCATCATCCAGCTCATCGGCGATCTCGGGCGAGAAGCCGGACATGTCCACATGAAACTCCGTCAGGCCGGTGCGCCGGCCCGACAGATGCTCGAGCGCCCGGTTATAGCGCTCGGCCATGGCCTTGGAGCGAACCTCGTAAAGATCGCCGTAAAGCAGCCCGCGCCTGACCAGCCGCATCATGGCGCGGACCCTCCCGGGCGATCAGCACAGGGCCGGTTATGCCGATGCCGGCGCATCATCCGTTTCCAATCTCATCGCCGTAGCGGCGTTTCGCTTCGGCCATGCGGCGCATGTCACGCACCATGTCCGCGATGGCCGCATCATCCGACTTGTCGGCATAGCGGAACTCACTGTCCGCATAGCGGTTGATCTCCTGGATCACCATCTCCACCGTGATCGGCCGGGTCAGCTCCGCGATCATGTTCAGCTTGGTTTCGTAGTCCTGGGCCAGGAACAGCTCCGTATTCTCCATCCATTCGTCGGGAAGCTCGAAATCCATCGCCCGCACCTTCACCGCATCGGTGATGTTCTTGATCGCGCGTCCCGTGAAACGGCTGTCAGCCTGCTGAATGGCTTTCAGATATGTGCCGAGCTTGGCGATGGTGTCCAGATCGCCGATCCGGTCATGCACCCGCTCGAAGACGGAAATCAGGCCCTCTTCATGGGGGCGTGAGTGGCTCTCATAAGAGGCCGCCACCGCCTTTTTGATCACCTGGTTCTCGTAAAGTTTGTGATCGCCGAGCGGGATGTCGTGGTTTTTGCCCATCAGCAGATGCAGAATATCGATATAGTCCTCGCGGCTTTGCGGGCCATTGACCAGGAAGCGCGCGCCGGCGCGCTGGCGCAGCGCATCGTCGACATTTTCCGGATAATTCGAGAACATGCCGAAGGTGCAATTGCCCCGGACCACCGTATTGGCGCCGGAAAAGCTCTCCATCAGCACGGCGGTTATCTCAAGCTGCCCGGCCGAGGATTGCCGGTCGCCGCGCTTGCCCGCCAGCTGGTCGATATCGTCAATGGTGCCGAAGCCGATCACCTTGGGGTCGGACACATTGCGGAAAAACGCCTTGGCGTTCTGGGCCGACTTGCCCTGATAGCTGTCAATGCTTTCGGTGGACAGATTCTCATATCGGAACGGATAGCCGGCATTCTGGCAATAGTCGTTGATCAGCCCGGCCATCATGCGAATGAGCGTGGTCTTGCCGGTGCCTGGCTGGCCATCGCCCATAAAGGTGAAGATAAACCCGCCCAGTTCGGCAAAGGGGTTGAGCTTGCGCGAAAAGTCATAGGCCATGATCATCTTGGCCAGCTTCATGGCCTGATATTTGGCGATGTGATTGCCGATCACCTCATTGGGCTTTTTAAAGCTCATGGTCAGGGTCGAGGCCCGCAGCCGGGCTGTGGCCGAAAACCCGTTGATCTCGAAATCATCCGCCTCGATGCGGGTCTTTATGTCGGTGAAGGGCTTCAGGCGCGTGGAGGCGGCGGCGCGCAAAGCCACCTTATCCATGAGCTGTTCGCAATAGGCTCTGATCACCCTGATGAGCTGGGTGTCGGTTTTCGCCCTCAGCCCCATCTCCTGATCCAGCTCCCACAGCGCCCCATGCAGAGCGAGCTGCGGATTGTCGAGCACGATCTCCTCGACTTCGCCCAGTTCCATCTCCTCGTCCTCGGTGCCGGAGGAGGCGGCCGAAAGCAGGAAATCCGTCATATTGGCGAAGACATGCAGGCTGATCAGCGACGCGGCGCCCAGAAGCTCGTCGAACTCCACATGGCGGGCCTTGTCCAGCGCGCCTTGCAAATTGTCCCGCATCATGTCGGTCAGGCCGGTCTGCCGGGCAAATTGGTCCGTGACCGCCTGGGCTGCCGACAGCGCCCGCCTCAGTGCCTGAAGCGCCGTGGCCTGCAGGGGCGTGGTGAGCGGGTCGTCATCATGCAGATTTCCGATGCGCGCCGCCAATTGCACCCTTTCGGCCCGGGCGGTGGGTTTGGTCACCAATCCCGGCGTTGTCGAGCGGAAGCGGCGCCTGGTGCCGATGCCGCTTGAGCGGGGTTTTGGGGCCTCGACGTCGCGCGGCTTGGCAATACGAGGTGTGTGGTCGAAACCGTCCAGCATAGCTTCGGAGAGTTTGTACTTCTCCCGGATCAGCTCTTCCCTCAGTTCCATCAGATCGGATGCGGTGCTCAATTTTTTATCCTCGACCCTATTCAGTGAAAGCTCATGACCCGGTCATCGCCGCTGACTACATATTTGCGCACATGGGCAAGGCCCGGCGGGTTGTGCTCGGCCAGCACCTGGTAGGCCCGCTGGGGCAGGATCAGCGAGCGGCGCATTTCGGTGGCGCCGCTGACATGCTCTGAGCCGGCGCCTTCGGCGAAGGGGTCGAGCTGATAGATTTCCCGCTCGGCGCTGCTGAACCAGCCGGTGCTCTCCTCGGTGATCCGTTCCGAAACCAGGTCCTCATAGGTCCAGGCCAGCGCCCAGTCGAGCCCGGGTGGCCCGTCGGCTTCGGCCAGCACGTCGCGCAGCGGTCCACTCTGCTCCGTGAATGTGTGGCTGTACATGGGCCCCACATGAATCCGCTGCAGCCTTTTCGGGTGCAGATGGTCGAAATCGGTGTCGAATCCGGTGGCGATGGTTACCATTTTCAGCGAGGCCATGGCCTGGGACATCAGGTGGTTCTGCACCCGCGGCCAGCGCGAATTGTCCTGCACCAACGGCATGTCGCCGGTGTCTTCCAGATTCATGATATAAATGGTGGGTATGTTCTGCTGGCTGTCATAGCTGGCCCAGTGAACGAGATAGCTGCGCCGCTGGCCGCCATTTTCCGCTCCCATCCACACCGCCTGGGGATCGTTCTGGGCCCAGTAAAGTTCGCGCCCTACCAGAAACTCATTATAGAGCCGCTGCGAAAGCGCATATTGCAGCTTTGTCGGCGTGGTATGATGGTTGAGGATATGCCGCACCATCTGCGCTTTGAGCGCCTCGGCGCTGTCACTGCCGGCAAGATGACCGTCCGCTTGCGCGGCGTCATTGGCCATCTGCAACAGCTCCTGATAGACCGGAAAACCGCTTTCCTGCCGGTCGATGCTCAGAAGGGACGGAAGGTGGCGCGAGACGCGCCCGGCCAGCAGATATTTGTGCGACAAAGCGCTGAAGGTATTGGAAAGTCCGGTCACATAGCCCTGTATGATGGCGGCCTCTTTGCGCCCGATTACCCCTTCCGTGACTCCCTCGGCCATCACCTTGGGCAGGTAAGAGATGATACGCTCGAACTTTGCAAAATAGCGCCGTGTTTCAAGGGCGCTTTCCAGCGCTTTGTGATCCTTGGTCAGATCCACCTAGGCCCCATATGCGTTCTTGTCGTGCTTTTCGATGATCTTCTCGAAGCGGCGCGCAAAACGCTCATCCGACTTGGCTTTCTCTTCCAGAACCCGGCGCGCGAACACCATATGGTCCTCGTGCTTCTCCATCATCTCGGCCATGCGCTGATTGGTGGCCGCGCCTATGGCCGCCATGGACTGCTGCGCCTCCTGGTCGGTGGCAACCCCGATCTCATTGATCCGGTGGGCGACATCCTGCTGCTGGGCGGTTTTCAGCGATTTGGTCAGGGCGTCATACAGCACCACACGCTGTTTGGTGTCCGTCTGCAGCTTGTTGATCAGCACCATCTGGGTCGCGGCCTGGTTCTGCAGGCTGTCGAGCCAGGTCTTACCCTTTTCGATATAGCGCTCCAGGGTCTGGCTTTCAGCAAGCTTCACTTGTTCTTCCTGGGCCAGTTCGTTATAGGCGGCGTTCAGATTGGCCAGCTCGGATTCCAGCTTGGTGCGCGCAGCGGCGTCGGTTTCCACTGAAATCCTGTTCTCCAGGTCGATGATCTTCGGGTCCATGTCCAGAAGCTGGCTCTTGATCTTGTCCAGCGCTTCCACCGCCGCTTCGCGGCTTGAGAGGGTGGATTGCAGATTGGTCTCCACCCGGCCCCGATGGGTGGTCAAGGTCTCAAGCTGATCCTGCAACAGTTTGGTGATCACATCGGATTTTGAGATCAGATCCTGCAATTTGTCATCAATGCTGGCGGCGCGAATACGCTCCTGGCGCAGGCTTTCGGCTCGATTGCGCGAAAAAACCCCGATAAAGCTCTCCCAGCCAGTACGCGAACGCATGGCGTCAAAATCTTTCGAGAAAGCCGCCGTCACGTCGTCGAGTCCCATGATCAGTTCGGCGATATTGGCGTTCATGGCTTCGGAATGGGCATGCACATCGTCGAGCGTGGCGTTTTCGATATCCACGGTGATGTCCCGCCCGGCTTCCAGTTTCTGCTGAGCCTGGTCGATTTTTCCGGTCAGTTCGGAAATCTTGGCCTGGGCCGCGGCCACCTCTTCTTGTGATTTCCTAATCTGCGCATTGAAGTCAGAAATAGCTATATCCTCCCCGTGAAAACCTGCAGCTGTAGCTACAGGTAAGAATTATCTCAGATTCTGCAATCACCCGCTACTGTTACCTGCTTTTGAAGCGCCTGGTTTGTGCTTTGCGGTTCAGGGTCAATCCGGGCAATCCGC
>PKTQ01000203.1:5750-6516 GCA_002869085.1 Hyphomicrobiales bacterium
AATCCGTATCTCCCTTATGTGGAATGAAAATGGCGTCCGCTTTGCGAGCGTAGCCGTCACGAAATCAATGTGTCCTAGGCGCGTCCAGCGAAAAATTCGAAAAGCATCCAGGCGCCCATGGCGATAAATCCCAATCCGGCTATCAGTTTTAAGGGAAGCCCGTTCAAATGCTCTGCTGCGAAATGTCCGGCGAGAACAGCAATAGCGGTTGAAAATACCAAAGCAAGCGATGCCGCCATGAAAACGGCTACCGGGCGGTTTTGTCCATCGGTAGCGAAAAGCAGGGTAGCCAGCTGTGTTTTGTCCCCGAGTTCCGCGAGAAACACCGCCGCGAAGATGCTGAACAATTTGATCATAAACCGTCCTTTTCAAACCACAATATCTTGCTGAAAAACCTGAAACAGACTGCATCATTCTGCTTCAGATCGTTTGAGCGACCCATAGCACATGACCGGCCCCCCAGCCATTGCGAAGGGCCCCGGCATGGTCATTCCAGCAGCGCAGCGCCGAGATTTTCGCTGTGCGACAGGCAAACCGCCTGGGGCAGCAGGGTCAGAAATGCCCGGGCGGCGCGGGACAGTTTCCGGTGCCTTGGAAAATACAGATAATAATAGGCATTGAGATCGAGATTGGGCAGGGAAATCGCCTTGAACTGCCCCGAGTCCAGCTCCTTGCGCACGGCGGCCCGGGGGACGATGGTCATGCCGACCCCCTCCTCGATCAGCTTCTTGGCAATTTCCACATTCTCCAGCTCGATCAGCCGCCG
>PKTQ01000004.1 GCA_002869085.1 Hyphomicrobiales bacterium
CCGCGCCAGGCGGGTTTCGATCTGGCCCAATTCCGAGGACGGGCCGGCCGGCTGCAGGCGAAACAGCGGCTGGTTCTTCACCACCCGGTCGCCCTCCTTGACCAGAATTTCTGAAACGATTCCGCCTTCCAGATGCTGGACCGCACGCACCGAGCCTTCCGGGGCGATCTCTCCCTGGGCATGGGCAACCTCACGGATTTCCGCAACGCTGGCCCAGATAATGCCTGCCAGCAGAAATCCCGAAATCACATAGAGCACATGCGAAAAGATTTTCGGCTGGCGGCCATCCTCAAGACTGAGTGGTAAAACCAGCCTGTCTGAGGGAGCAGGGCCATTGCTCTTGGATTCTGGATGGTGCCTGCGCACGTTCTTATCCCTGGAAATTATACACTGACCCCACAAGGAGTATTCGTCAGAGGCATTAATACACCGCTAACGATAAAGTTATTTTTGCTGTTTTTTTATCTCTTGCAGCTTGGCCAGCACCTCTTCGGGCTTGCCGTCCATCACCGCCTGCCCGCCTATCATATAGATCAGGCGATCGGCGGCGCGCATATGGCTGGGCCGATGGGTGGTGAAGACCACGGTCGATTTGCCGCGCAGGCTGTCGATTTTCCTCAACAGGGCCTCGTCGCCGGCCCGGTCGAGATTGTCGCCCGGATTATCGAAAATATAAAGCGGCGCGTCCTTCACATAGGCGCGGGCCAGCACCAGTCTTTTCTTCAGCCCGTCGGACATGCGGGCCAGCGAGGGGCCCGACAGCCGGGTTTCCAGCCAGTCCGGCAGCAAATGGCGGTAATCCCCGACCCCGGCCTCGCGCACCGCCCGCTCCAGATCCTCATGGCTGGCTGAAGGGTGGGCCAGCCGCAGATTCTGGGCGATGGTGCCGTAAAACAAAGTCGATGTTTCCGGCGCATAGCCGATGGCGTGGCGCCACTCGCCCGGCTCCAATTGTCTTATATCCAGCCCGTCGATGAACACCGCCCCGCCCTGCGGCACGTAAAGGCCGATAATGATGTTCAGCAAGGTGGTCTTGCCGGCGCCGCTCGGCCCGGCAATGGCGATGACCTCGCCGGGTTTGATATTCATCTGCACTCCGCGCAGGGCTGGCTCCTGGCGGCCGGGATAGCGGAAGCTGAGTTGAATGATCGACAGCGCGCCGGTGAAACTGCGATAGAACGACGACAGCACACCGGGCCGGCGTTCCAGTTTGATCCGCATCAACCGGTTGATCTGCTGGAAACTTTGCAGGATCTGCCCCAACCGGCCCAGCGACAGGAATGACTGCTGCAGGGGTGCCAGCACCCGCCACACCAGCGCCATCACCGCGATCAGCCCGCCGGGCGACAACCGGCCATCCAGCACCAGCAATGTCCCGATGCCCAGGGTCGCCACCCCCGCCAGGGTCATGAAGGACTGGGAAATGGTCTGCACCGCGAAATTGATGTACCGGGCCCGGTCGTTCTGGGTCACCGAGCGCCGGGAAAAATGACGGAATTTATGGATCCAGCGGTCTTCCTCGCCGAGGTCGTTGATCGTGCGCTGATTGAGCAGAGCCTCGATCATGAAATTATCTTTCTTGGTCTTGGCGTCACCGGTGATGCCGACCTGGCGCCGGCTCATCGGAATGGTGAACGCCCCCAGCACCCCATAGGCCAGGATCAGCGATACCGGCACCCACACCAGATTGCCGCCGATCAGGGCAATCACCGCCAGAAACAGAACCGCGAACGGCAAATCCACCGCCGCGCTGGCCAGGGGGCCGGTAAAGGCGTTGCGGATGCCCTCCAATTGGCGCAGCCGGGTAATCTGCGCCCCGATGGCGGCGCCTTCCGTCATGGCGATCGGCATATTGAGAAGCTGCTGAAATGCGTTGGTGGCAATCAGCGAATCCAGCCGCGCTCCAAAAAAGGCCTGCGCCCTTGCCCGCAGCCGTTTCAGGGCGAGATCGGTGGCCAATATCAGCGCGATACCAATGGCAAAGGTCAGCAGAACATCCGGCGCGCGCGCGCCGATCGCCTTGTCGTAAACCCCCATCACGAATATCGGCACCGCCAGCGCGAACAGATTGATCATCAGGCTGACCGCGAACAACAGGGTCAGAAGCCGCCTGAATTTGCTGATCACATGCGACAGCCAGCCGGTCTTGCCGATATCCGCCTCTTCCTCCTCCCGGTCGATCGGGGCGATGAAATAGGCTTTGCCTTGCTGTCCGCTGTCATTCAGGTTGACAAGTTCCGCCGTCTGGCCGTCAAAAATCTGCAGGCTGCCATCGTCATTTCTCGCCGCCACGACCTGCACATTCTGTTCCGACCCGTCCTCCGGCACGAACAGGCATGGCAGTTTGTCCCCGGGCAGCCGGGACAGGGTCAGCGTCTTGCTGGGATAAGTGTGAAAATTCAGCCGGGCCAGCACGGCACGCAAAGTGTCGATATCCAAAATGGAATCGAAATGCGGCATCGCCTCGAACACATGCCGGTGCACCCCATGCCAGCCAAGCATCTGCAGCAATGGCTGCAAACAGGCCTCCGCCGGGGTCGAGGCCTGATAGTCGATCAGCACCGGCTGCGCGAACTCGTCCTCAAGCGCCTGCCAGCCCTCATGGACCGGATTCTCGGAACCCGCCGGCGGCCGCGCCTGTGCGGTCCGTTCCATCTCCGCCGCCTTACCGGCGGCTATTCTGTCCGGACTACCGCTCATGCCACATCCTTCGCCGATGTCGTCGCCGTGCTGTTCACCAGTTGCAGCGCGCCCTGCTTCAGTTCGAAGTTACGGTCGGAGATGGCCAGGAAGGACGGGCGGTGCGAAATCAGCAGCATGGTCATGGTTCCGCGCAGATGATTCAGGGCCGCGACCACCTGATCTTCGCCCAGATCGTCAAGCGCCGTATTGGCCTCATCCAGGATCAGCACCCGCGGTTCCTTGGCCAGCGCCCGGGCTATGGCGATCCTCTGCGCGAAAGCCGCTGGAATATTTCCCGAAACCCCCTCGCCCAGCATCATGTCATATCCGTCCGGATAGCGTTGAATGTCCCGATCAAGCCCGATCAGCCTGGCCGCCTTGCGCGCCTTCAGCACCGCATCGCCGGTCTCGAACATGGTCAGGTTTTCGAGGATGGTGCCGCGGAAAATCGCCGGGGTCTGATCGACACAGATCACGTCCTTCATCAGCCCGGTACTGGTGCCGCCCACAACCGGCATATTGCCGATCAAAATCTCGCCCGAATCCGGATGCAAATCGCCATGAATGAGGCCGATCAGGGTCGAGCGGCCGCTGCCGTCATCCCCCTTCAGCCCGATAATCTCGCCTTCATTGACCTGCAGGTTGAGATTATCGATCACCGGCGCATCGGTCTCGGGATAGGTAAAGGTCAAATTCCGGATGGAAATGCCGCCTCCGGTGACGGTCTCCGCCGCGATATCGGGGCTGGACACGTCCGGCAATTCAAACAGTTTCGCCGCTTCATTGCGCTTTTGCCGCACATTCTGCATTTCCGTCCACACGCTGATTCCGCGCAGCAGGGGTTGGATGATCTGTCCGGACAGTAATGTGCAGCAGGCCAACGCACCCACCGACATATGGCCGTTGATCGCCAGCGCCCCGCCATAGGACACGATCATCACCGTCGAGATCCCGGTATAAAGCGAGGCATTGGCCTGGGCCACGCCGCCGAAAAAGATCGAATTCATATTGTGGCTGCCGGCCTGGCGCTGCAGACGCTCGAACCGCCTTTGCATCTGCGGCTCCATCGCCATGGACTTGACCGTATGAATGCCTGACAGCACCTCGATCACGAAATCATATTTGCGGTTTTCATGCCTGGATTGTTCATGGATCACTTCATTCAGATGCAGATTGCGCCGATAGGTCAGCAGCGCGAACACCGCGAACATCATTAGCGGGATCAGCACTATGGAGCCGCCGACAATGCCCATGATCAGCAGAAAAATCGCCACCGAGGGAATATCGATCATCAACAACCGCCCCGGCCCGCCATAAAACTCGCCCAGGGCCGCCAGATTGTTCATACGGTTGGCGTAAATATTGACCGTCTCCTTCTCCACCAGGGCCGGGGGCGCATGCATGATGCGCGAAAACGCCTCGACGGAGGCACGGTGGACGAAAGCCGCCGACGTCCAGCCGATCAGATAATAGCGGGCCAGTTTCATGATCACGTCGATAATCAGCACCCCGACCAAACCGACGATCAGCATCGCCAGCGTGTCGAGCGCCGCATTCGGGAGCACCCGGTCATAGACCTGCAGGATGGTCAGCGGCAGGCCGAGCGCCAGCATATTGATAAACAATGTCGAGACGATCACCGAGCGGGGCAGTGGCGGCGTAGCCACAAAGCCCAGCCCGGCAGATCTGCCAGCATCGATTTGCTCCGGTTTCTCCCGAGATTCCGGTGCGATGGGTCGATCTTGATTGCGCACGAGACCTGCTTGATTCGTGGTTAATACGAGATTGCTTTCTTCCCATTTAGAGGCAAACATTTTCGAATTCTTTAACTCTGCCTTGAAATTCAAACAGAAAACCGCCCAAAAACCTCGCCATATACACCTCTGATAAAGACTGAAGGCATATTTTTCAGGTCATTCTGCCCGCATAGACCCCGTATCGCGCTTAAGGACGTCCTGGAAAATGAGCCAACACAGCAATTCCTCCGGCCCCCTGATTCCCAACCGGATCTATGGCGCGCAGCCGCACCGGGCCAATGATGGCAACAGCGTCACCGGTCTCAAACACGATCTGGCATCCGAAAAAGCTTCGCTGAAAAGCGCACATGAAGCTCATGTCGGTCACAACAATCCTTTTTACAGCGTCACGGTGCTGGCCAGCCTGCATTACGGCACTTCGGTGGCGAATGAATTCTGGCTGAACGACAGCGACAGAGGCGCAGGCTCGAGCAGTGACCGATCATTGGGCGACAATGAAACATCTGCTGGCTCCGGCAGCGAACTCCCAGCCTCCGCCATGAGCGCAGCTTCGGGATTGCACGCCCCGATGGAGGTTGTACCGGCGGATGGGTTCACCCTGTCATGGCCGTCCCCGTTGACCGCTGCTGTCGCGGAAGAGCTCGAAACCGGCACCGGCCGGGAAATCCCCAAAGAGTTTGTCGACCTCAGCTCCAACTACCAGTTCCAACCCTCAACGGTGAACGATATCGGGCAAGTCCCCGCCGCCGTCCCCGCCTCGGACATTCCCGGTTCTGGAACGGACGATCCCAATTACGCTCCAACCGACATCACCTATAGCGGTGGCTCGGTCGATGAAAACGCCGCTGCCGGCACCCTGGTCGCCACCCTTGACACCGTGGACCCCGATGCGGGCGACAGCCACAGCTATACCCTGTCCGGGCAAGGCGCCGAATTCTTTGAAATCGTCGGCAATGAGATCAGGGTCAAGGATGGCGCCAATCTCGATTTCGAATCCGCGGATTCTCATCTTATCACCGTTGAAGTGACCGATTCAGCCGGCAACACCTATTCCGAAGACATCTCCATCGCCGTCAATAATGTGAATGAATATGCGACGTCCTCGGTCTCCGATACGGACGCTTCCGCCAATGCGGTCGATGAGAACGCCGCTATCGGCACGTCCGTCGGCGTCACCGCCTTTGCGTCCGATGCGGATGGCACCGATAGTGTCACCTATAGCCTGAGCGATGATGCG
>PKTQ01000352.1 GCA_002869085.1 Hyphomicrobiales bacterium
GATCAATATGGTGGTGGCGGCCCTGGCCGGCATTCTGGTGCCGCTGACCCTGGACAGATTCGGCATCGACCCGGCCATCGCCTCCAGCGTGTTCGTCACCACGGTCACCGATGTGATCGGCTTTTTCGCCTTTCTCGGCCTCGCCGCCGCCCTGCTGCTTTAGGCTGCGTGCGTGCGTGCGGACCCTTTTATGGGCGGGAAATCGCTTGGGGGCACGGCAAAAGCTTCGTATAGATTGATCAGAAAAATCGGCCTTGCCTGGTCTTGCGCGACCGGCTTCAAAACAAGGCCGGATGGAGGAGATTTCGCATGAGCATACCCAATCATTACCCCAGTCTCGATTTCGGCCTCGGCGAGACCGCCGACATGCTGCGCGATGCCGTGCGCTCATTTGCCGATGACCGCATCGCGCCGCGCGCCGCCGAGATCGACGAGAGCAATAAATTCCCGCGCGATCTGTGGCCGCAATTGGGGGAGATGGGGCTGCTGGGCATCACGGTGCCCGAGGAAATGGGCGGCTCGGGCATGGGCTATCTTGATCATGTGGTGGCGATGGAGGAGATCAGCCGCGCCTCGGCCTCGGTCGGCCTTTCTTACGGCGCCCATTCCAATCTGTGCGTCAACCAGATCAAGCGCGCCGGCACCAAAGAACAACAGGCGCGCTATCTGCCCAAGCTGATTTCGGGCGAGCATGTGGGCGCGCTGGCCATGTCGGAGCCCGGCGCGGGCTCGGATGTGGTGTCCATGAGCCTCAGGGCCGAAAAGAAGGGTGACCGCTATATCCTCAACGGCAACAAGATGTGGATCACCAACGGGCCGGAAGCCGAGACCCTGGTGGTCTATGCCAAGACCGATCCCAAGGCCGGCGCCAAAGGCATCACCACCTTCATCGTCGAGAAGAGCTTTGCCGGCTTTTCCACCGCGCAGAAGCTCGACAAGCTCGGCATGCGCGGCTCGGATACCTGCGAGCTGGTGTTCCGGGACTGTGAGGTGCCGGAAGAGAATATGCTGGGCGAGCTCGGCGGCGGGGTGCGGGTGCTGATGTCCGGGCTCGATTATGAGCGGGCGGTGCTGTCGGCCGGCCCGCTCGGCATCATGCAGTCCTGCCTCGATGTGGTGCTGCCGCATCTGCATGACCGCAAGCAGTTCGGCCAGCCGATCGGCGAGTTCCAGCTCATGCAGGGCAAGCTGGCGGATATGTACACCACGCTGAGCGCGGCGCGGGCCTATGTCTATGCGGTGGCGCGGGCCTGCGATGAAGGCAAGACCTCGCGCAAGGACGCGGCCGGGGCGATCCTGTTCGCGGCCGAGAAGGCGACCTGGATGGCGCTGGAGGCGATCCAGGCGCTGGGCGGCACCGGCTATATCAATGAATCGCCGACCGGGCGGCTGCTGCGGGACGCCAAGCTGTATGAGATTGGCGCCGGCACTTCGGAAATTCGCCGCTGGCTGATCGGCCGGGAACTGTTCGGCGAAACCGGCTGAGCGGGCAGGCGCCAAGTTGAGACATTGATTCAAGTCAACCGCGTAACCGGGTGCGAATCTGATTCAGCCGGCCGGCGTATCTACCCGTTATTGCTGGGTTTGTTCAGCCAGAAGGTATAGAGCAACTGGTTGATGTCGCGGTCGATTTCCTTCCAGTTGCCGAGGAGTGTGCGGCGGAAGCGATATTGCACCTCGACCTTGCCGTCCATCACCATGTCCCGATAGCAATCGGCGGGCGCGACGCTGGCTCCGGTCTTGTCGCAATGGGCCAGAAACAGCCCGTCATGGGTGTCGGCGAAAAACAGGTCCTGATGGTCATAGCCGGAGCCTTGCTTCATCGCCTGCCGGGTCAGCCCATAAACCGTCTGCTCGGGCTTGCCGATGAAATAGGTGGGATAGATCTTCTCCAGCCGGGTGCGGGGCGACCAGATCCGCTCCGGCGCGGTCAGGTCCACATAGATGATCGGCGAGGAGGCGGTGCGGGAGGTGAAGGCCTCCTTGGCCTTTTCCGAATAGCCGGCCATTTCCGGCCATTTCACATAGAGCGAGATGCGCTTTTTCTCGCCGCCGCTACGCAGATGCTTGAAGCGCAGGAAATTCTCCGGGATCAACATCACCACCTTGCCGACCGACAGGGCGGTGCGGGTGATGCTGGTGGTCTGGCGCTCATGGGGGTTGAAGAACGAGCTGACCGCCGGGCCGAAATAATAAAACAGCATCACCGCCAGCGGGATCACCAGCAGCATGACGGCGATGATGAAGAACCACACCACCGGATGGCGGGTCTCCTCGCCGGAAAAGTCAAAGCGGCTCCGGCTTTCGGGTTCATGCTGGGCCGAATTGAAATTCTGCTTATAAAAATCTCCCAACCGGGAAGGCATGGCGCGGTTCCGATCTTGCTATTGGGCGCTGACAGTAAAGCTTGAAACGTTAACCAAGACCACAAGTTTTTTGCGGCTGCCCCGGGTTTGTCTTGACCGGGCCGGGCCATTGCGGGCTTATGGTTAGTAAAAGGTTAAGGCTGCGGAACGCTGCGGCCCGCACCGGCAGGGGGGTGAAGATGGCCGAGTTGATGACCATAGTGTTCAGTGTTGCCGCCGGTATTGTACTGGCCGGCCTGATCACCAGCGCCGTGGAACTGTTCATGGCGGAAAAGGCCGGATTCGGAATGCTGTTTTCAGGCAAGAGCGTGGCAAAGACCACGGCGATCACCCTGTTCCTGATGGTTTCCGGGCCATTGCTGCTGGCCCGCTACGGGCCCGAATTCTATCGCCGCCGCGAGCCGGTGGGCGTGTCGGTGGCGGCGGCCGGTTCGGCGTCCTGGGGCTTCGTGACCGGGCTTTTCTCGCTCAGCCTCTATTTGAATCTGGTATAACCGGCTTTCACGGCCGAACAGGCAGGGGTACCAAGCCATGACACTCTATTCCCTGGGAGAGCTGACACCGCAATTGCCGGAAGAGGGGGCGTATTGGACAGCGCCCAATGCCTCGTTGATCGGCAATATCCGGCTGGAGCGCAATGCCAGCGTCTGGTTCGGGGCGGTGCTGCGCGGGGATATCGAACAGATTCTGATCGGGCCGGACAGCAATGTGCAGGACAATTGCGTCTGCCATACCGACCGCAATTTTCCGCTCACCCTGGGGGCGGGGTGCACGGTGGGCCATAATGCGGTGCTGCATGGCTGCACGGTGGGCGACAATTCGCTGATCGGCATCGGCGCGACGGTCCTGAACGGGGCGGTAATCGGCAATAATTGCGTGATCGGAGCGCATGCGCTGATCCCCGAGGGGCGGGAAATCCCCGATAATTCGCTGGTGGTCGGCATGCCCGGGCGGGTGGTGCGCCAGCTCAAGGACGAGGATATCGAGCATTTGCGCTGGTCGGCGGCCCATTATGTGCGCCAATGGCGGAAATATGCCGAAAACATGAAACAGGGGTAAGGCGGCGCGCCGGCACAATGTCATTGGCGGGCGGGCTGTAGAAGTTGCGGTGGCTTTATATTCTGTGCGATAGTGCCGCCAATTCACGGCAGGGCGATTTCCTGCCCTAACGCGGTATGGGAGTAGACTTAAATGGCGCCGAGTTGGATTCAGATTTTGATTGTTGTGGCCCTGCTGGTGCTGCTGTTCGGCCGAGGCAAGATTTCCGACCTGATGGGCGATGTGGCCAAGGGCATCAAGAGCTTCAAAAAAGGGATTGCCGAGGAAGAGCACGCGGACCGGTCGGAGGATGTCAAAACCATCGATGTGGACAAGAGCGAGCCGATCAACACATCCGACAAGACCGAAACCTCCACCAAGAGCTAAACCCCACGGGCAGCGCGGCTGCCGGTAATGTTGGATTTCGCTGATGTTTGATCTGGGTTGGAGTGAAATGCTGCTTGTGGCGGCGGTGGCCGTCATCGTGGTGGGGCCGAAGGATCTGCCTCGGCTGATGCGCACCATCGGGCAGTTCGTGTCCAAGGCCAAGAGCATGGCCGGCGAGCTGCAGTCCCAGTTCATGGATATCGCCAATCAGTCCGAGCTTGATGACATCCGTAAATCGGTGAGCGATATCCCGCTGCAAAACCCGCTTGAGGATATCGACAAGGATCTGGCCCGGGCCACGGCGGGCGAGGGGATGAATTCGACCATTCACGATCTGGAAGAGCGTGATTCCGGCACGGCGGAGGTGGAATCGGACCCGGCCATGTCCGATGATTACGACGATCTGGAGGAATGGGACCAGCCGGCCGAAGTGGAGACCGCCACAACGCCGCCGGACGCCGCCCCTGAGCCCGCTACCGCGCCTGAGGCTTCTGAGCCCGCACCCAAGCCGGCCAAAACCAAGCCCGCGAAGACCAAGCCCGCCAAGGCCAAGCCGGCTCCGGAGGAAAGCGGGCCATGAGCGAGCAGGACGCTGTGAACGAAGAAGAGGATTTGGATTCCTCCAAGGCGCCGCTGCTGGAGCATCTGGTTGAGTTGCGCTCGCGGCTGCTGAAATCGGTGCTTGCGGTCGGTGCGGCCTTTCTGGTCAGCTTCTATTTCGCCACCGATATCTTCAATCTGCTGCTGATCCCCTATGAACGCGCCGCCGGGGTCGATGCCAATATCGAGCTGATTTACACCGCGCCGCAGGAATATTTCTTCACCCAGTTGAAGATCGGCCTGTTCGGGGCGATGGTGCTGGCCTTTCCGATCATCGCCTCGCAGATCTATATGTTCGTGGCGCCGGGCCTGTATAAGAATGAACGCGGCGCCTTCATGCCGTTTCTGGTCGCCACGCCGATCCTTTTTTTCATGGGTGGGGCGCTGGTCTATTTCGTGGTGATGCCGGCGGCGATGATGTTCTTTCTCAGCATGGAACAGGCCGGGGGCCACGGCACCGCCTCGATCCAGCATCTGGCCAAGGTGGCGGATTATTTCGGGCTGATCACCACGCTGATCCTGGCCTTCGGCTTCTGCTTCCAGCTACCGGTGCTGCTGACCCTGTTGGGGCGGGTCGGGCTCGTCACCAGCGCGGGGCTGAAAGCCAAGCGCAAATACGCGATTGTGGCCACTTTCGCCGCGGCGGCGTTTCTGACCCCGCCGGACCCGATCAGTCAGATCGGCCTCGCCATCCCCACTTTGCTGCTCTATGAGCTGTCGATCCTGTCGGTGCGGATGATCGAGAAGAAGCGCGAGCGCGAGGAAGCCGAGCGCGACGCAGAGGTTTAATTCTCGTCACACCGCTCCCGCCGGGCCCTAGGGTTTGATCTCAATCGGGGTGCCGTTCGGCACCGCCCGCCACAATTCCTCGATTTCCTCATCGGTGAGGGCGATGCAGCCATCGGTCCAGTCGACGACCCGGTGGGCGATGCCGATCCAGCCGTAACCGTTCGGCAGGCCGTGGATCATGATGTCGCCGCCGGGCGAAACCCCACGCTTTTTGGCGGCGCGCCGGTCCTGCCGGCTGGGATAGGAGATGTGCAGCGAGAGATGAAAGCGGCTTTTGGGGTTGCGGTAATCGATGCGGTATGTGCCCTCCGGCGTGCGCCGGTCGCCCTGCTGGCGTTTGGGGCCGACAGGCTCGCCGCCCAGCGCCACCCTGTAGCTTTTCAGGGGCGCGCCTTTTCGCATCAGGGTCAGGGTGCGCTCGGCCTTGGCAACGACGATCATATCGGCTTTTGCCCCCTCGGCCAGGGGCGCGGCCGGGGCGGGCCCGGCGGCAGCGATCATCAGCACCACCGGCAGGAAAGCCAGGAATTTGCGCATCGGTGAGAACTCCATTAAGGGGCGGGCCGGCAAGAAGTCTTCTATTGCAAGCTGACAGGGGAATGGGGCGATTTTCAGGTTTGAGCCTGTTTCGTCCAAGTGAGTCCAATTCAACGCGCTATGCTCTAAAACATTGGGCCTTTGCCCTCCAATGGGTTATAAATTGCTCGATTTCGCCCTGTTCCGATTCAATCTCGGGGCGGCGGGGCCGGGTCGTGGTTTGGTTTTACCGATCGGGGCATGGCGCAGTCTGGTAGCGCACCTGCTTTGGGAGCAGGGGGTCGCAAGTTCGAATCTTGCTGCCCCGACCATCGGCCCTGAACCTGCGGGTCCGGCAAGCGAAGAGGGTGGAATTGGCCAGGCCGCCGGCTGAGCGGGCAGCACAGGACAAGGGAGCACAACATGGCAGCACGAATATACCGTCCGGCAAAAACGGCAATGCAGTCAGGCGAGGGGCGCAGCAAATCCTGGGTGCTGGAATATGAGCCGGAAAGCGCACGCCGGATCGAGCCTCTGATGGGCTGGACCAGCTCCGACGATCAGAAATCCCAGATTCGGATCAAATTCGCCACCCGCCAGGAAGCGGTTGATTATGCTCGCAAGCAGGGGATCGCCTATTCGCTGACCGAACCCCATGCGCGGCGGCGCAAGCCCAAAGCCTATGCGGATAATTTCCGTACCGACCGGACCAAACCCTGGACCCATTAAATCTCGTTGGACAAGGTGCCTGACGTATCGCTGCGCCAGTCATACTCCATCTGCCGGGCGACCGCCTCGGCCAGCTCGCCCCCTTCAAGGCGGCGGATGAGATGCAGCGACATGTCGATGCCCGCCGAAATGCCGCCCGAGGTGACGATGTCGCGTTCATCGACCCAGGTTTGATCGCGCATCACCGTGATGTCCGGATATTGGCGCTGCAAATCATCAATGTCCTCCCAATGGGTGGTGGCCTTGCGGCCGGCCAGCAGACCGGCCTTGGCCAGCAGGAAGGCGCCGGTACATATTGACGCTGTTAACATTGAGCCATCATGGGCGCGGGCGATCCAGTCGATCACCCCGGGGCGGGCGCATATGTGCGCGACCACGCCGCCGGGGACGATCAGGATGTCGATGGGCGGCGCGGTGCTGAAATCATGCGAGGGTAAGAAGCGATAACCGCCGCGCGCGGTAATGGCGCCGGGGCTTTCAGCGATGGTCAGCACCTCGAAGGGCGGCGGCGTTCCCGCCCGCTCCGCCAGCCGATTGGCGACAGAGAACACCTCGAACGGGCCGCCGAGATCAAGCACCTCGATCTCATCGAAAACGAATATGCCGACCGTTCTGCTCATTATGCGTGTTGTAAGGCTCCGGGCTCAGTGCGCCCATGGTTTCGGCAAAGCCCCGCCGGATTCAGCGCCCCTAATGCCCCTTGCGCTGGCAGGCTGATTTGCCGTGACAGCCGCAATCCTTGCCGCAGCCGCCGCCTTCCTCGCGCGCCGGGCCGAATTCGGGATGGGCCTCGGCGAAACGCCGCGACAGGCTCTGCACCGCCAGCCAGCCGATCAGCAGGAAGGGAATGAAGGTTGCGGCGATCAGATAGTCAGTCATGGCGTGTCTCTTGCGTACCGGGCGGCTTTAGCGCCCTGATTTGTTCAGCAGCCTGGCGGCCTTCACCGCGAAATAGGTCAGGATGCCGTCGGCGCCGGCCCGCTTGAAGGCCATCAGGCTTTCCATCATCACCTTGGTCTCATCGAGCCAGCCATTGCGCGAAGCGCCCATCATCATAGCGTATTCGCCGGACACCTGATAGGCATAAGTGGGCATGGCGAAGGCCTCCTTCACCCGCCAGACAATGTCGAGATAGGGCATGCCGGGCTTGACCATCACCATGTCGGCGCCCTCGGAAATGTCCATTTCCACCTCGCGCAGGGCCTCATCGCCATTGGCCGGCGACATCTGATAGGTGCGCTTGTCGCCGGTCAGGGCCTCGGATGAGCCGACCGCATCACGGAAGGGCCCGTAAAAGGCCGAGGCGTATTTGGCGGCATAGGACATGATGCGGGTGTCCTGATAACCCTCGGCCTCAAGCACGCTGCGGATGGCGCCGATGCGCCCATCCATCATGTCGGACGGGGCGATCACGTCGCAGCCGGCCTCGACCTGGTTGAGGGACTGGCGGATCAGTGCGTCCAGGGTTTCGTCATTGAGAATGCGGCCATCGCGCATCAGCCCGTCCTGGCCATGGCTGGTATAGGGGTCGAGGGCGACATCGCAGATGATGCCGATATTCGGCACCTCGGCCTTGATGGCGCGCACCGCCCGGCACACCAGATTGTCCGGGTTCCAGGCTTCCTCGGCCTTGTCCCCGCGCAATTCGGGCGGGGTGCTGGGAAACAGCGCCAGGGCCGGAATGCCCAGCTCCGCCGCCTCGGCCGCGGCGCGCACGATGCGGTCAACGCTCAGGCGCTCGACCCCCGGCATGGAGGGGATCGGCTCGGCGGTATCAATGCCTTCCTGCACGAAGACCGGCCAGATCAGGTCATCGACGGTGACGGTGTTTTCACGGGTCAGGCGGCGCGACCAGTCATCCATGCGGTTGCGGCGCATCCTGGTGGCCGGAAAACCGGGCGCCGGCAAATCTTCGCTGGTAAAGCCCCTTGAGGATTTGTTCTGTTTCATTTTCTGCTAAACTCCCCGCTGCTGCCTCCGGCCGCGCCAGGCCGCCCGCTGCGGTTTATCGCAGCTTGTTCCTGACAGGACAAGTGCCGGATGCGCTGAGGACTTGACGCTTGATCCGGCTCAGTTTCTTATCATGCCGGCGCGATGGGAATAAAGAGGCATAAAGGCTTAATCCGGGCCCGAGGGAAGACAATGTTGAAGACCATGAAGAATAAGAGGCGGGCTCCCGAGCCGGACAGCGCCGCGACACCGCTGCGTTTCGTCACCGCCACCAGCCTGTTTGACGGCCATGACGCGGCGATCAATATCATGCGGCGCATCATGCAGCAGCAGGGAGCCGAGGTCATTCATCTGGGCCATAACCGCTCGGTGCAGGAAATCGTCACCGCCGCCATTCAGGAGGATGCGGACGCCATCGCGGTCAGCTCCTATCAGGGCGGCCATATCGAGTTCTTCAGCTATATGATCGAACTGCTCGAAGCCGAGAGCGCGGGGCATATCAAAGTGTTCGGCGGCGGCGGCGGGGTGATCGTCGCCGAAGAGATCAGGCAATTGCATGAGCGCGGGGTGGCGCGCATCTATTCGCCCGCCGATGGCCAGTCCATGGGCCTGAAAGGCATGATCAGCGATATGATGGAGCGGGCCGGTCAAGGCCGCTCGCTGGAGATGCCGGCGCCATTGCCGGATTTTACCGCCCTGAGCCAGGGCGAGCTGGCGCGGCTGATCAGCGGCATCGAATCGGGCCTTATTGGCGATGAGGTGATGAAGGCAATCGGTGCGGCGGCGGCGGACCACGGCGTGCCGGTTCTGGGCATCACCGGCACCGGCGGCGCCGGCAAATCCTCGCTGACCGACGAGCTTATCCGCCGGTTCCGGTTTCATTCGGATGAGCCGAAAATCGCCGTGCTGGCGATCGATCCTTCCAAGCGCAAGACCGGCGGCGCCCTGCTGGGCGACCGCATCCGCATGAACGCCATCGGCGCGCCCAATGTGTTTTTCCGCTCGCTGGCGACCCGCAGCAGCGTCGGCGAGGTGCCGGCGGCGGTGCCGCAGATCATCGATCTGTTCGCGGCGTCCAATGTGGATCTGATCATTGTCGAGACCCCGGGCATCGGCCAGGGCGATGCCGGCATCGTGCCGTTTTCGGATATTTCGCTCTATGTGATGACGCCGGAATTCGGCGCCGCCAGCCAGCTTGAGAAAATCGATATGCTGGATTTCGCCGATGTGGTGGCGATCAACAAATTCGACCGCAAGGGGGCCGAGGACGCGCTGCGCGATGTCTCCAAGCAATATCAGCGCAATCACGAAGCCTTCGATGTGCCGGTGGACGAAATGCCGGTGTTCGGTGCCATCGCGGCGCGGTTTGCCGATGAGGGGGTGAGCGCGCTTTATCTGAAGCTGATCGAATTGCTGGGCGCGCGCGGCTTTGCCGGCTGGAGCAGCGATCTTGCCCATCCCGGGCGGCGGGCCTCGGCGCCGGGGGCGGCGATCATCCCGCCCTCGCGCAGCGCCTATCTGGCCGGGGTGGCTTCGTGCGTGCGCGATTATCACCGCACGGTGGCCGAGCAGGTGGAGCTGGCCCGCGAGCGCCAGCATCTCATGGAGGCGCTGCGGCTGATCGGCGGCGAGGGCGGCGAGGCGGCGGCCCTGACGGCGGCGCTGGAGAAACGCGAGCGGATGATGGACCCGCGCGCCCGGCGACTGCTGGAAATCTGGCCCGATGTGAAGCAATCCTATGACGGCGATGAATATGTGGTCAAAATCCGCGATCAGGAAAAACGCATCGCGCTGACCTATGAGACCCTGAGCGGCACGCGCATCCCGAAAGTGTCGCTGCCTTCCTATGCGGATGAGGGCGAGATTCTGAAATGGCTGCTGAAGGAGAATGTGCCCGGCAGCTTCCCCTTCACCGCCGGGGTGTTCGCCTTCAAGCGCGAAGGCGAGGACCCGACGCGCATGTTCGCCGGCGAGGGCGGGCCGAAACGCACCAATCGGCGCTTCAAGCTTTTGTCGGAAGGCATGCCGGCCAAAAGGCTGTCGACCGCCTTCGATTCGGTGACGCTGTATGGCCAGGACCCGGACGAGCGCCCGGATATTTACGGCAAGGTCGGCAATTCGGGGGTGTCGATCGCCACGCTGGACGACATGAAGGACCTCTATGACGGCTTTGATCTCATTCATCCGGCCACCTCGGTGTCGATGACCATTAATGGGCCGGCGCCGGCGATCCTGGCCATGTATCTGAACACGGCCATCGACCAGCAACTGGATAAGTTCCGCGACGATAATGACCGCGCGCCCACCGAGGACGAAGTGCAGAAGATCAGGGCCTGGGTGCTGAACACGGTGCGCGGCACGGTGCAGGCCGATATCCTGAAAGAGGATCAGGGCCAGAACACCTGCCTGTTTTCCACCGAGTTCTCGCTGCGGATGATGGCCGATATCCAGGAATATTTCGTGCGCAACCAGGTGCAGAATTTCTATTCGGTGTCGATCTCCGGCTATCATATCGCCGAGGCCGGCGCCAACCCCATCTCGCAACTGGCCTTCACCCTGGCCAATGGCTTCACCTATGTGGAGGCCTATCTGGCGCGCGGCATGCATATTGACGAATTCGCGCCCAATTTAAGCTTCTTCTTCTCCAATGGCATGGACGCGGAATATACGGTGATGGGCCGGGTGGCGCGGCGAATCTGGTCGACGGCGATGCGGTTCCGCTATGGGGCCAATGAACGCTCGCAGAAGCTGAAATATCACACCCAGACCAGCGGGCGCTCGCTGCATGCGCAGGAGATGGCGTTCAACGATATCCGCACCACCCTGCAGGCGCTGATCGCCACCTATGACAATACCAACTCCCTGCACACCAATGCCTATGACGAGGCGATCACCACGCCGACCGGCGAATCGGTGCGCCGGGCGATGGCGATCCAACTGATCATCAACAGAGAGTGGGGCCTCGCGAAGAATGAAAACCCCAATCAGGGCGCGTTCATCATCGATGAGCTGACCGATCTGGTGGAAGAGGCGGTGCTGAAGGAATTTGAGCGCATGTCCGAGCGCGGCGGGGTGCTGGGGGCGATGGAAACCGGCTATCAGCGCGGCAAGATCCAGGACGAGTCGATGCTTTATGAACATCGCAAACATGATGGCTCCTATCCGATTGTCGGGGTCAACACCTTCCTCAATCCGGACGAGGAAGCCGAGGCGCCGACGCCGGAGCTGGCGCGCTCGACCGATGCGGAAAAGCAGGATCAGCTGGCGAGGCTGCGCCGCTTCCAGTCGGCGCACGGCGCGGAGGCTGAGGCGGCGCTGGCGCGGCTGAAGCAGGTGGCGGCAGAGGGCGGCAATACGTTCGATGTGCTGATGGAGGCGGTGCGCTCATGCTCGCTCGGCCAGATCAGCGGCGCGCTGTTTGAGGCGGGCGGGCAATATCGGCGCAATGTCTGATGGATGACGGTTGCCCGGCGCCGGGGCGGTGAGCGCGCGCCGGCCCGGGCGCAAGATTTGCTTAAGGTAAATGAAACTTACCTGTTAACCAGAGTCCGAAACTTTCTATAAAGCATTGTAAAGTAAACATAAATTAAGTCTGTTGTTTAATCGGATTTTCATTTGGGAGATGTACTTTGCCTGCATACGAAGGGGGGAACCTTCGAACCAAACGCAGGGAAGTAGTATGACAGTATCAACCCCGATTGTAGGGATGCCGGAGGCAGAAGCTAAAGATATAAAATCTAGCTATCTGGATTCCCTTAACTTGATCGAGCGATTGCACCGCCATCTGCTCGATGTAATCAAGGACGAATTTGAACGCATGGGCCGGGTTGAGATCAACCCCGTACAGGCGCTGCTGCTCTACAATGTCGGTGAATCGGAACTGACGGCAGGAGAGCTGCGCAGCCGTGGCCATTATCTGGGTTCCAATGTGTCCTATAATCTGAAAAAGCTGGTGGATGCGGGCTATGTGCATCACAAGCGCTCATCCTCGGATCGGCGCTCGGTGCGGGTCAGCCTGACCGAAAAAGGCAAGTCCGTGTGCAATGCCATCGATGCGCTTTACGACCGGCATATGCACTCCATCGAACAGGTGGGTGGTCTCAGCGCCGGCTCCTTCATGGCGATGAACCAGTCCCTGCGCAAGCTGGAGCGGTTCTGGACCGACCAGATTCGCTACCGGCTCTAGGGTCAGGACTCATTAATTTCATCCAATTCTGTTTCACATAGGCTGTCCAGCAGCAAGGAAAATGGCTTTGGACAGGTCAGTCCTATTCAAAGCCGGTTTTTCGCCGCTGATGGGCAGTTTATGTGAAACCGTTCCCGGCGCGGCGGATTTTGCTTCTGAATGTGTTGCAAGGCTTTGAAAATAATTATATTTCCTGCAGTCTTGCGCCTGTTCAGCACCAAAATCCGCCAGCGCAGAATCGACGAAATTAATGGGTCCTGACCCTAGGCCGAGAAGCATCAACCGACATTGGATAAAGGGCGGCGCAAGCCGCCCTTTTTCTTGCCTTATTGTTTGGGCAAATTAACAGACAAAGCAAACGGCAATTGTTGTTAACATGCCGTTTATGGCTTATGGTTAATACTGCGTTCCGCAGATGGTGGATGGTGCTGGAAAGAGGGCCTGATATCCGCGGCGACGCGGAATTGAGCTTGTCATAACATGCTGTCACACATGATTGTGATGGAAAATTTCCAGCGAATTGGCGTAAGGGGCCTATATTCCACTCAGGCTATCGTGGAAGGCGTAGATCGCATGATTATTCAGTCTTATTTGAGTCCGGTTGCCGGCCTGGTGCTGGCCGCGGCGGCTTGTGTCCTGGCGCCGGCGCCGCTCTCGGCGCAGGGGGTGGGGGATGCCGAATGGTTCGGCCCGGCCGCCAATGGTCTGATCGACCAGCCTTCGCGCCGGGTTTACCGGAAGCCGGCCGCGCCGCGCACCGCCGCCAGGCGGGCGCCGTCCTCATTGCGCGATGGGCAGCCGGTGCATGCGCGCAAGTCCTATCAGCGCCGCCGCGTGGTCCAGGCCGCCCGCTACCGCACACCGCGTCTGAGCAGTTCGGCCAAGGAATGGGACGATTCGTTTGATACTTCGACCATCCGCCACATGGCCCCGGTCTATAGCGATCCGCTGGGCAATGATGTCACCCGCATGCCGGACAAGCCCGGTGGCGGCCTGTTCCAGGGCAGCCTGGGGCGCTCGCGGATCGGCTCCAAAACCCCGGTGATCAGCCAGAACACGCTCGATGCCATGCAGGCGGCGATCGCCCGTTATGAATATCTGGAGCGGCGCGGCGGCTGGAAGCCGATTCCGGCCGGGCCGGATCTGCGGGTCGGCTCACGCAGCCCCCGGGTCGGTCTGCTGCGCGAGCGGCTGATGGCCACCGGCGATCTGCGCCAGCGCAGCGGCAATTCGAACTCGTTCGATGCTTATGTCGGCCAGGCGGTGCAGCATTTCCAGAAGCGCCATGGCCTGCTGGCAACCGGATATGTCAATAGCCGCACCCTGAAAGCGCTTAATGTGACCGCCAGCGCGCGCCTCACCCAGCTTCGGCTCAATCTCGAGCGCCTGTCGCAGATGGTGGGCTCGACTCCCAAATCCTTCATCATGGTCAATATCGCCGCGGCGGAGCTGGAGGCGGTCGAGAGCAATTCGGTGCGCTCGCGCCATCGCACGGTGGTCGGCAAGACCGACCGGCCCTCGCCGCTGATCAGCAGCAAGGTGGTGCAGGTCAATTTCTATCCGTTCTGGCATGTACCGCAGAGCATTGTGCGCAAGGATCTGATCCCCAAGCTGAAGACCGATCCCGGTTATCTGGCCCGCACCAACACGAGGGTGCTGAAGAGCTGGGGCGGCGAGGAGATCGACCCGGCCACGGTCGACTGGAACGATCCGGCCGCCGAGGAGCTGAAATTCCAGCAGGATCCGGGTCCGTCCAATGCGATGGGCTTTGTGCGGATCAATTTCCCCAACAGCCATGCGGTCTATATGCATGACACGCCCACCAAGGGCCTGTTCAGCCATGAATACCGGGCCTATAGCTCGGGCTGCATTCGGATTCAGAATGTGCAGGACCTGGTCGGCTGGCTGTTGCAGCGCGAAAAGGACTGGTCGCCGTCCAAGGTCAATCAGACCATCAATTCCGGCGAGAGCGTCGATGTGAATCTGAAAAACCCGATGCCGGTCTACTGGACCTATTTCACCGCCTGGGCGCAGCCTGATGGCACGGTGCAGTTCCGCCGCGACCTTTACAGCCGCGACGGGGTCGGTCAGTTGGCGGCCAATTACTGATGCAGGTGTCGGCGGAGGGGGCGCGCCGGTGGCCATGCTGAAATCTCTGATGCGCATCGCCGGGGTGGAGGCGCACCCGGTTTCGCATACCGAGCGTCTCGTCTCGGTGGCCGGCGGGCTGGTGAGCATCGGGCTCGTCTATTGGATCAGCCGCAAGGCGATGGGCGCGGAGGCGGCGCTGTTTCTGGTCGCCTCGATGGGCGCCTCGGCGGTGCTGCTGTTCGCATCGCCCCATTCGGCCTTCTCCCAGCCGTGGAATGTGCTTGGCGGCCATGTGCTGTCGGCGATCATCGGGGTCGCCGCCGTGCTGCTTATCCCGCAGGGCTGGCTGGCGGCGCCGCTGGCGGTGGGGGTGGCGATCGGCATCATGCATTATGGCAATTGCATTCACCCGCCGGGGGGCGCGACGGCGCTGACCGCGGTGCTGGCGGCGCCGGTGGTGCGGGAGTCGGGGTTCATGTTCGTGCTGATGCCGGTGCTGCTGAATGCCGGCATCATGGTCATCGTGGCGGCGGCGTTCAACGGCCTGTTTAAATGGCGGCGTTATCCGGCGGCGCTTTATGCGGGCGAGCCGGAGGTGGATGACAGCGCGCATTATCCTGACATCAGCCACGCGGAATTCGTCGCCGCCCTGGCCGAAATCGACACCTTTATCGATGTCAGCGAGCAGGACCTACTGCGCATTTACGGGCTGGTGACCCGGCGCGAAGTGGACCACTCAGACGAGGGCTGAGGCGCTTTTGAGCGCTTAATGCGAGCCGCCGAGCCCGGCAAAACCCATAAAAGCCAGCGACAGCATGCCGCCCAGCATCAGGCTGAGGGCGGCGCCTTGCACCGCGCCCGGCACATTGGCCAGAGACAGCTTTTCGCGCAGGCCCGCCATCAGCACGATGGCCAGGGTGAAGCCGACGCCGGCGCCGATGGCGTAAACCAGCGACTGCAGGAAATTATATTCCTTGAAGGTCTGGAACAGGGCGAGACCAAGAATGGCGCAATTGGTGGTGATGAGCGGCAGGAAGATCCCGAGCGCCCGGAACAGGGCCGGGGTGAATTTCTTCATGGTCATTTCCACCAGCTGCACCGCCGAGGCGATCACCGCGATATAGCTGATCAGGCGCAGGAACTGGATGTCGAAATGGTTCAGCACCAGATTGATGCCATAGGCGCAGGTGGAGCTGACCAGCATCACGAACATGGTTGCGAGCCCCATGGGAAAGGCGGTGTCGAGCTTGCCGGAAACGCCGAGAAACGGGCACAGGCCCAGAAACAGCGCCAGCACGAAATTGTTGATCAGCACCGCATTGAGGAAAATGAACGATAAGCTGTCAGGCTGCATGTTTCACCTCCTCGGATTTGGCTGCATCCGCGCGGCTGCGGCGGACATATTCGAAGATCAGCAGCCACATGCCCAGAATGATGAAGCCGCCCGGCGGCAGGATCATCACCACCCAGGGCTCGAAGCTGGGGCCGAACAGGTCGATGCCGAACAGGGCGCCAGCGCCCAGCACCTCGCGCACCACACCGATGCACAAAAGGGCCAGGGTGAAGCCGAGCCCCATGCCGGTGGCATTGACCACGGTGCGCGCCAGGGTGTTCTTCGAGGCGAAAGCCTCGGCGCGGCCCAGAATGATGCAATTGACCACGATGAGCTGGATGAAGGCGCCCAGCGCGTTATAGAGATCGAGCGAAATGGCCTGGATGGTGTAATCGACAATGGTGACGAAGGTGGCGATGATCACGATATAGGTGGCGATGCGCACCTGTTTGGGGATGAAATTGCGCAAGATAGAGATCAGCGCGCCCGATGTGAGCAGCACGAAAGTGGTGGCCAGCCCCATGGCCAGCGAATTCATGGCGGTGTTGCTGACCGCCAGCACCGGGCACATGCCGAGCAGCATCACAAAGACCGGGTTTTCGCGCCACAGGCCTTCGGCAAAGGTGTCCCAGGTGATTTCCGTTTTGGGTTTTCGGCTCATTTCTCGGCCTCCGGCTTGGGCGGATTGTCGCGCAGGATCGCCAGATGCGGCACGATTTTCGGCAGCAGTCTCTGCCCGGCCTGATCGAGCGCCTTGCCAACCGCATTCGAGGAAATGGTGGCGCCGGATATGGCATCGATCTGCCACGGGTCGGTCTTGGTGCCGTGCTTGACGGTGACGATCGGGTTGGCGAGGGCGGTGCCGTCAGCGTTCAACTTGGCGTCCAGGGCCTCGAAATTGGCCAGGAAGTCCTGATTGCTGAGGATCTTGTCGCCGAGCCCCGGGGTTTCGACCATTTTCAGCACCTTGATGCCGCGAATGCACTGGCAGGCCGGGTCATAGCCATAGAGCAGATAGATCATGCCGGCATAGCCCTGGGCGCCGGCATTGATGGCCACGCCGAGCAATTTGCCGTCCTTGTCATAGCCCGCATAGACGCGCTCGCCGCTCATGCCCTTGGCATAGGGGGTCAGGCTGTCTTTGCCGACCACATAGGTGCTCTGGCTGACGGCGCCGGGCACCACCTGAAACACTGCCGCCTCGATGGCGGCAAGCTGATTGGCCTCGATGGCCGGCTTGGTGAGCTGATAGACCATCACCACCAGCAGGCCCGACAGCATGGCGATGCCGGTCAGCACCAGCAGCATGGGCAGGGTGGGGGCAGCCTGACGCGCTGCCTCGGGAGCGGGCGCACTCATTGGCTTTCTTCCTTCTTGCGCACGGTGCCGAACACCTTGGGCTGGGTATAGCGGTCGATCAGCGGCGTGGAGGCATTGCCAAGCAGGATCGCATACATCACCCCTTCGGTGAGGCCGCCAAACAGGCGGATGATCACGGTAAGAAACCCGATCAGGGCGCCATAGATGATGACGCCTCGTGTGGTGAGGGGCGAGCCGACCATGTCGGAGGCCATGAACCAGGCGCCGAGCATCAGGCCGCCCGAGGTGAGCACGAACAGGGGGTCGGGATAGCGGACCGGGTCCAACAGATAGAAGGGCAGGTCGGTCAGCACGGCGCCGCCCATCACCGCCACCGGGATGCGCCAGTCGAGCATGTGGCGAAACGCCAGATACAGCCCGCAAACCAGAATCAGCAGCGCCGGGGTCTCGCCGGCCGAGCCGGCGGTGCTGCCGATCAGCAGGTCGTTCAGGGGGGCCTGGACATGCTGGAATTTCTGCAGGGCAAGCGGGGTGGCGCCGCTGAACCCGTCGAGCGAGACGGCTTTGACCCAATCGGCGATGGCCGGCGGGCTCAGGAAGGGCGGGGTGAATGTGGTGGGGATGAAGCTCGTGAAGCGCCCCTCGAACAGGCCGGGGGCCCAGGTGGTGATGGAAACCGGGAAGGCGGCCTGCACGAAGGCGCGGCCGATCAGCGCCGGGTTGAACACATTATAGCCGATGCCGCCGAACAGGGCCTTGCCCATGGCGATGCCGACAAAGCCGGCCACGGCGGCCATCCACAGGGGAAAGCCGGGCGGCAGGGTGAGGGCCAGCAAAAGGGCGGTGATCGTCGAGCTCCAGTCCCCCAGCGGATTGGGACGGCCCGACAGATAGGCGAACAGGCGCTCGGTCCCCAGGCAGGTGGCCATCACCACGGCGGTGAGGGCGATCACGCTGAGCCCGAACAACCACACCGCATAGGCCAGGATCGGTAGCAGCGCCAGCACCACATTCAGCATGATGTCGGCAACGCTCTGATGCCGGGCGATGTGCGGCGAGGTGCGGACCTCGATCTGCGGTTTCTTGAATATGGGCATCAGGCCTTTGCCTTCTCGCGGTTCATGGCTTTGGCAATGCGGAAATATTGCACCAGCGGAATATTGGACGGGCAGACATAGGAGCAGCAGCCGCATTCGAAACAGTCGGTGAGATGGAACCGGCTCTCCATCTGCTCATATTCGCGCTTGGCAGCGAGCTGGCCCATTTCGGACGGGTTGAGATACATGGGGCAGGCCTGGACGCAGCGGGCGCATTTGATGCAGGGGTAGATATTCTCGGCTTCTTGTTCGATGGCCTTTTCATTCAGCACCAATATGCCGGACATGCCCTTGGTCACCGGCGTGTCGAGGGATGAGGCGGACATGCCCATCATCGGCCCGCCGAGGATGATTTCGGCGGCCTCGCCTTCAAAGCCCACTTCCTCGAGCAGGAAGCGGATCGGCGTGCCGATCGGCACCCGGTAATTGCCGGGGCGCTTGATGCCGGCGCCGGTGACGGTGATCACCCGCTCGATCAGCCCCTCGCCGCGCGGCAGCAGATAGCCTAGCTGGGCCAGGGTGCCGACATTGCTGACCACCACGCCGACACTGGCGGGCAGGGCGCGCGGCGGCACTTCGAGCCCGAGCAGGGAGCGGATCAGCATTTTCTCGGCCCCTTGCGGATATTTGGCCGGCACCGCCTGCACGGTGATGGGGTCATCCGGTTCGATGGCGGCGGCAACGGCATGCACCGCGTCCATCTTGTTGTCCTCGATGCCGATGATCGCCTGCTTGGCCTCGGTGGCCTCAAGCGCATAGCGCACGCCGCGGATCAGATCCTCGGTCTGCTCCAGCATCACCCGGTGATCGGTGGTCAGGAATGGCTCGCATTCGGCGCCATTGACCACCAGGGTATGGATTTCATATTCCTGCCCCGGCGGCAGGGTCATCTTGACATGGGTGGGGAAGGCGGCGCCGCCCAATCCGACCATGCCGGTTTCCTGGATGGCGCGCAGCAGATCGGTGCGCGGCAGGATATGCAGCGGCCGCTTGACCGAATAGAGCACCTCCTGGGTCGAGCCGTGATAGACGTCGATCAGGATGGCCCGCGTCTTGGGGCCGCGGGCGGTGGGCATCAGCTCGATACCGCGCACGATGCCGGTGGCCGGCGAGTGCAGCGGCACCGAGACGAAATCGTCCGCTACCGCCACCGGTTCGCCGCGCACCACCTCCTGGCCCTTCTTGACGATGGGCAGGGAGGGCTTGCCGATATTCTGATCCAGGTGCAGCACCAGCCGGTCCGGGAACGGAAACCTTTGAATCGGTCTGCTCGCCGTATCGCCCTTATGCGGGTCCGGATGGATGCCGTGCCGGAACGAGGCGCGGAGGAATGGTTTTAAAAATCCCATGAACGTGATCGCTTTCGCTTCATGTCGCTTACTGGAATTTTTCCGCGCGCTTGATCAGTTTCTCAACGTCTTTCTCACCCATATTGAAGGGCGTTCCGGGATGAATGCATCCTGCGGTGCATTTCTCAGCGGCCCGGACGATGTCCTTATAGGGTCCGCCGGTCGGGTTGGCCACTTCCGCCAGTTTATCGGCGTTATAAACGAAGATGTTGGGATTGATCTGGGTGCACTCATCGCAGGTGGTGCATTCAGGCGTGTCAATCCACACCGGCTCGTAATCGGCCGGAGCGCCGGCCACCGCGGCGCCATTGCCGCCATTCGCCGCCGGCGCGCCGCCGGCCAGCGAGGCGCCGAGGTCGATCGCCTGGCCCGAGCCGGACAGGCCCAGCAGGGTCGCCGCCAGGGTGCCGGCCATCTCCGACTTGGTCTTCGAGATCACCGCATCGACATCCACCTTGTTCATCTCGCCGGCAATGCCCTTGAGCTGACGCCAGAACTCACGCCGCTCCAGAGCCGACAGCACGATTTCGTGCGAGCAGATGACCCGGGTGAGCTGGTTGTTGTTGTCGGTGGCCCAGATATAGGGATAGAGACCCTCGGTGTCCTCTTCGTCCATATCCAGGAATTCGTGCAGCGGCACCATGGTGTCGTTCCACGCCGCCCTTGGCGCCTTGCGGAAATGTTTGCGGAACCGGCCTTCGGTGGCGGCGAAGTCGGCAAAGGTGAGCGGCACCTCCATCTGATCCGGTTTACCCTTCTCGTCGAGGAAGTCGATCTTGTAGCTCGGCCAGTCCTGATCGATCTGCGGATTGCCTTCAAGATCAATGCATTCTTCAAGGGTGGTGCCCGCATCGGGGTCGAACCTGACCAGCGGATAGGCGCGGGATTCCACCGCCAGCCGCGAATGCTTGTCGGCCATGTCGTCGCCGATGCCATGCTCGGGCGGGCACACCGAATAGATGTTGAACAGGGCCGGGTTGCGGCTGTTGAGGCCGTCGATATAACCCTCGATCAGATGGGTCGGGTTATGGATCGAGCCCTGCAGGATATAGGAGGTGCGGTGGGAAATGCCGATCAGCGCCATTTCCTTGCGCTTCTCGCGCTTGCCGTGCCAGGCCTTGCCATAGGGGCTCATATCCGCGATCTGGGAGATGAAGCCCGAGGTGCAGGCCTGACCGCCAGTGTTGGAATAGACCTGGGTGTCCACCACCAGCACCTTGATCGGCATGCCCGAAGCGAGCGCGCGTGACAGGTTCTGGAAGCCGATGTCATACATGGCGCCGTCGCCGCCGATCGACACGACGGGCGGGCACAGAAGCCATTCTTCCTCGGAGAACTGGTTCCAGTTGAACCGGTTGAAGAAGTCGGCATGCTCAGCCGGATTATATTTGCCGGCCAGCTCCAGCTCGGCCATGCGGATGGCCCGGAAACCGTCGGACATCTTGGCCATGTGGCCCTCGAAGATGCCCATGGCCACCGACGGGCTGTCCTGGAACAGATGCGAGGTCCAGGGGAAGGGGTAGGGGTTGTAGGGATAGGTCGAGCCCCACACCGAGGTGCAACCGGTGGCGTTGACGACGCCCATTTCGGTGCGGCCACGGCCGGTCGGCCCTTCCAGGTAACGCCATTTGAGATCGCGCAGCTTGTTGAGCAGATCGGTCGACCATTTCAGCCAATCGCGGTCGAGCACGGTTTCGGTGCTCTTCACATCGAGCTTGCCGGACAGTTCGGCAAGGGTGAGGTCGTGATCCTCGCTGTCGGCCACGGCGGCGTCGATGCTGGTGATGTCGTTCAGATTGACCCCATCGGCCAGCTTCAACTTGATATGGGTCTCCAGCCGGTTGATCAGGCCGTCGAGATATTCCAGATGCTTCTTCACCCGGGGCTGGACCAGCGCGGTCACGGTCGAGGTGAACAGGTGGATGACCGCCTTTTCGCCGCAGCCGAGGCAGGCGCCGTCGCCGCAGACCATGGAATTGTAATTGTGCTTGTCGAGCAGCAGGGTTTCCAGCGCGCCGATCTTCTCGTCGAGATCATCGATGCGGCTGAATTGCTCGGCGGTGCTGGGCAGTTTCTGCCAGAAATCCCAGTCGGCCCGGAGCCGCGTGGTCTGCTCTTCGGTCTGGCGCACCGGCTCGAGGGCCAGGTCGTCGCAGACTTCGACGCACATCATGCAGCCCTTGCAGGTATAGGGGTTGACGGTGATCGAGAACAGCCCGCCCGAGCCTTTGGCCTTTTTCTCGCGGGTGCTCCAATAGGGCTTGGTGATCGCCAGTTCGAAACTGCCGAGCGCGGTCTTCAGCCGGGTCAGCTCGTCCTCGAATTTGGCGCGCTCCTCGCCTTCGAGTTCGCTGGCGTCGATATGATCGTCAATGGCGGTCAGAAGCTGGTCGCGCACATTGATCGCCTCGCCGGCATCGGCCAGCTCGGCGCGAAGGGCCTTTTCGATGGCCCGGGTCTCGCGGCGCAGATATTCGGTGGCGCCGGCCATGTTCTCGACCTCGGTGATGGCGGAGGCGAACACTTCGGAGATGGTGTTGACCAGGCCGGGAATGGCCGCGTCGGGGCAGACGGTGTAGCAGTCGCCGCAGGCTGTGCAGTTTTCCGGCACCCATTTCGGCACTTCGAAGCGGATATTGGTCATGTCGCGGAACACGCCGGTGGAGGCGGGGATCAGGGACAGGGCCTGATAGGGATCGGCGAGATTTTCCTCGCCCTTGCCGGTGGCGTAGAAATGGCCGGTCTGTTCCCAGAAGCGGTGCACGTCCGAGACGGCGCCCTTGCCCGAGGGCAGGTTCTTCAGCATCACCGGCAGGCTGGTGTCCTTGCGGATGATCTCTTCTTCCGCCTCGTCCATCGGCATGTTGGTGAGCTCGTGGATCTCGTCGAAGCCACGGCGCACCACGCGCACATTGTCCTCGACCACATTCTTGCCCTTGGAGCCGAATTTCTCGTTGAGCTGGTCGGTGATGGCGGCGAACAGTTTCTTCTCGTCGAGGCCGGCGCGCTCCATCAGGGGCGAGGCGGCGAAGAAGGCGCCCTGGAAGGCGTTGCCCTGCATGCGCAATTGCAGCTCGGCATTGCTGGCCTCGTCCTGGGCGATCTTGAACCCGTCGACGAAGAACACGCGAATCTTGTTGTTGATGATCATCTGCCGGGCATATTTGGGGAAGCTGTTCCACAGCTCATTCGGGTCCTCCAGGCCGGACTGGATGATGAACACGCCGTTTTCCTTCAGCCCCATCAGCGGGTTGGAATGGCTGAACACATTGGGATCTGGCGAGAGCACCACATCCACATGGTGGTATTCGCAGTTGAGCGGAATGGGCTCGGGCGCGGCGGACAGGTAATAGGTGGTGGGCTGGCCCTTTTTCTCGGAGCCGTATTTGGGGTTGGCCTTGATCTCATAACCCAGCAGTTCATACAGGGTCATGGCAAGGTTCTTGCCGGTGGTGATGGCGCCCCAGCCGCCGACCGAATGCATGCGCACGGTGATGGCGCCTTCGGGCAGCAGGTCCGGGTTTTCCGAGCCACGGACCGACATGTCGCCGATATCGGGATAGGCCTCGAGCAGTTTCTGCAGGTGGACTTCCTGTTTCGGGGTGAAGGCGTTCTCGCGGGTAAAATCAATCGACAGATAGAAGAAGCCGAGCTTCCTGCCCTCGGGCAGCATGTTCTCGACCGCGCCGATCAGCGCTTCGGGCTGCAGATCGCGGCTGCCGAGGCCATAGGCGCCGGAATAGAGCGTGGGCACATCGTCGAAACTGCGATAGGCGTCATAGTCCGGATAGGGCAGCTTCTGCTGCAGGCTGCGGCCTTTGACATTGGCGGCGCGGCCGTTTTCGATCGCTTTGCCGATGGCGGCGCGAATCTCGCGGACTAGGGGCAGGTCTTCGGCCAGGGGCTGGTCGGTGCGCTCAAGCACAGCCACGCCCTTCTTGCCCTTCAGGGCGTGGGTGATCAGGGCGCCGGGGAAGGGGCGGAACATGGTGACGTCGAGAACGCCCACTTTCAGCTTGCGGGTCTTGCGCAGATATTCGGCGATGGCCACGGCCTGGGGGATCATCGAGCCCATGCCGCAGATCACGTAATCGGCCCGGTCGATATTGGTGGTGGCGATGCGGTTATAGCGCCGGCCGGTCAGATTGTAATATTCGTCCATCACCCCGTCGACGATGTCTTCGATGTGGTCGTAGAAATAGGGGCGCTGGGCGGCCACGGTCTGCATGAAGGAGTCCTGGTTCTGCACCACGCCCGAGGTAACGGGGTTGTCCACGTCCCACAGGCTCGGCACCCGGCGGCGCTTTTCGCCATAGATCATTTTCTGGGCCGGGGTGGGCGAGTCGATCATGTCGTCGGGCAGGCCGAGAAATTCGGCGATCAGCTCGCGTTCGGGCACCATCACCGGCTCGATCAGATGGGTGGTGAGAAAGCCGTCCTGGGCCACGATGGCCGGGGTCAGCGAAAGCTCGGCGGTTTTGCGGGCAATCAGGTTCAGGTCGGCAGCGCCCTGGGCATTGTTGGCGAAGACCTGGAAGAAGCCGGTATCGTCGACGCAGTGATAATCGTCATGGCCGGCATGCACATTGAGGCTGGCCTTGGTGATGGCGCGGCAGCCCATATTCAGCACATAGGGCAGGCGCTTGCCGGCGGCGGCATAGAGCGATTCGTGCATGAAGGCGATGCCCTGGGCCGACGAGAAATTGGTGGAGCGCAGACCCGACATGGACATGCCGGCGGTGACCGCGGCGGCGGCATGTTCGGATTCCGGCTCGATGAACACCAGCGGCTTGTTGGACACATTCATATGGCCCTTGGCGGTTTCCTCAGCCCAATATTCGCCCATCTGGGTGGACGGAGTGATCGGATAAGCCCCGGCGGCATCCGATGCCTCACGTTCGCACATGATGACGGCGCTGTTGCCGTCGAGCGCCATGCGCGTACCCGGATATTTCAGGTTCTTTTTTTCTGATTTGCCAAACATGGGTCTGTTTCCGTTGGTTTGAGGTCAGGTCTAACTTAGAGGCAAGGACTTCTTGCGGATAATGCGTTTGGATTCACGCCCCTTGCGGATGCCGGCTTTGCCGTCGAGCCAGACAATGGCGCCGGTGGGGCAGCGCTCGGTGGCGACCGGCGAAGCCAGGGCGTTTTGAGAGTAATCGATGACCGCCAGATGATTCTCTATCTTAATCAAGCCATCGGGCGAGTCCACCGCGCATCGCTCACAGGCGGTGCAAGCCACCTCGCAGGCGGATTCGGCCAGTTCGTCATTCTGCAGATTGGCGCAGGCCACCCATAATTTGTGGCTGACCGGATGCAGGGAAAACAGGTTTTTGGGGCAAACCTCGACACAGTCGCCGCAGGCGGTGCACAGATCCTCGCTGACCACCGGCAGGCCGTTCCGATCCATGGTGATGGCGTCGAAATCGCAGACATCCTCGCAATCGGCCAGGCCCAGACAGCCCCAGACGCAGGATTTGGGGCCGCCGGCGACAATCGAGGCGGCCTGGCAGGTGTCCAGCCCCTCATAATGGGAGCGGTTGGAGGCGACATGGTTGCCGCCGGCGCAGGCGAGCCGCGCCACCACTTTTTCCACATCGCCCGCATCGACCCCCAGCAGCCCGGCGATTTCCTCACGCGCTTCGCTGGAGGAGACGGTGCAATTGGCCGGCACCACATCACCCTTGATCAGGGCCTCGGCAAAAGGATGGCAGCCGGCGGTGCCACAGGCGCCGCAATTGGTGGCGGGGAGCAATTCCTCGACCTCGCCGATGCGCGGATCCTCATAGACCCATAAAAAACGGTTGGCGATGGCCAGGGCCCCGGCCAGCACGAGCCCCAGGGCCGACATGAACATGACGGCGTAGAGAATCAATGACGAATCTGCCTGTTCCATAACCGAACCTGCGGTCACCTCGTGTGTTAGTCAGAAAGAGGAAATCATTAGAACAATCCACCAGGTACGATCATATGCAATCGTTCCTATGTGTCGGTAATCTAGGCCAGGAGTATACAGAGAGGTATCGTACTTTTGAATGAGTTGAAGAGTCGCATTCTAAAACCATTCCACAGATTTTTGTTGCCATGGGTCAGGCCGCCGGATCGATGTTTTCGAAGATAATATTGTCGGCAAAAACGCGCGCTTTGGCAAGCCGCTCCGGCGTATTGACAGTCCAGGCCAGCAGGGGCAGGCCCAGGGCTTTCAGCAGCAGCGGCGCCGGGGCGGGCAGGGCGTTGATGGAATAGGCGATGAAATGCGGCCTTGTGTGCAAGGCATAATAGAGATGACGCAGCTTGAAGCGGGTGAAAGCGGGCATGCCCGGCCAGTCGCCGGCCTCGAAACCGGAGGCCACCAGGCCCCGGACCGCGCCGGGGAGCCGGCGGCGCAGCGCGCGCACCATGCGCGGATCGAAGGACATCACGGCATAGGGGCCCTGATAGCCACTGAGGATATCGGCGATGCGCCCGGCAAAGACCGGGTTGAAGCCGGCCCGGCTCTTGATTTCGAGCAGCAGCGGCGTGCGGCCGGCCACCAGGGCGAGCAGGCCGTCAAGGTCCAGCATCGGATCGCTTGATCCTCGCAGAGTGAGGGATTTGAACTCGGCGGCGCTGCGGGCGTTCAGCGGGCCCGTGGCATCGGTCAGGCGCTCCAGCACCGGGTCGTGAAACACCACCGGCTCATCATCGGCGGTGCATTGCAGATCGGTCTCGATGGTGAAGCCGGCCTCGATCGCCGCTAAGAAGGCGGAGGATGAGTTTTCGATGCGGCCGGCGGCGGCATCGTGCAGGCCGCGATGGGCGATGGGCTTGCGGGTGAGCCAGTCTGGAACTGACATGATTCTGAAAATGTCCTGTGCGCTGGGGCGGGCGCTTCTTAAGGCGCGCCCGGCTCAGCCGATCTCGAATATGGCTTCGGCCTCGACCGCCGCGTTCAGCGGCAGGCAGGCGACGCCGACCGCGGCGCGGGCATGAATGCCGGCCTCGCCCAGCACTTCGGCGATCAGATCGGAGGCGCCATTGGCCACCAGATGATGCTCATGAAAATCCGGGCTGGAGCTGACGAAGACGCCGATGCGGATCGTGGCTTTGATGCGGGTCAGATCGCCCTCAAGAGCCGATTTGGCCTGGGCGAGCAGATTGACGGCGCAGAGCCGGGCGGCGGCGCGGCCTTCTTCCAGGCTGACATCCTTGCCGAGCCGGCCGATGACTTCAAGCCCGCCGGGACCCATGGGCAATTGGCCGGAAATGAAAAGCTGGGAGCCGGAGATGCGGGTGGGCACATAATTGGCGGCCGGGGCCGCCGCCTGCGGCAGGGTCAGGCCCAGCTCGGTCAGGCGTTGTTCGATCCGGTTGGTCATGCGGTCTCCTTAGGGCAGGGGGAAAGGCCGCAAATCAGATCATATCCCGGGCGGCGGTTCAACTTTAATTATTGCCGCCCGCTGCCCGGGATGAGGCTTTAACGGTTTTGCTCGGCAGCAGCCAGGGCGGCCAGCTTGTCCTTCTGGCGTTCCAGCGCCGCGCCGACAATTTTCAGGGTGTCCGCCGGCAGGTCGAGCGCCAAAGCGGCCTGATGGCCGTGCGACGACATTTTCAGCAGGGTCTTGCCGACAATGTCGATCAGCTTGTCGTCGTCATATTGCGGGAATTTCTCGACGAATTCGTCCCAGTAATATTCCAGGAACACCACATCGACCACATTTTCCAGCGCCTGGGATTCGTCGTTCTTTTTCAGCTTTTCTTTCTTCAGATAGGTGCCGACCGCTTCGATATCGGCTTCCGTATAGCCATTGGCCGACATGATGTCGCGCATCAGTTCGGCATGATGCTCGCGGCAGGTCTTGCGCCAGCGGTTATAGCCCTTCGGCCCGGTGGGAAAATCGGACCGGGGGATATCCCAGCGCCGGATATGCTGGGCGCGGGCGGCGATTTTGAGCAATTCCGAAGCGTCCGGGTACAGGCGCGCCAGAACGGCGCTCATGCGCTCGGAATAGACATTTTCATAGGATTGCTCGCGGCCGTCCACAGTGATCTTGCGGGGGCTTTCGGCATTGGCTTCATCAATGGCTTTGATAACGGCTTCGAAATTACTCATGGTGTTACTCCGAACCTTGATCAGGACATGGAAATCTTGGGCGCGGCCTTGCGGTCGCCCGATTCGAGCCCCTGGATCACCTTGCTGGCGATGTCCATATAGGCCTGGGCCAGCGGGGATTCCGGGTCGCTGACGGTGATCGGGTTGCCGGAATCGGAGGTCTCGCGGATGCGGATGTCGAGCGGCACGCCGCCGAGGAAGTTGATGCCCAGATTCTTGGCTTCGGTCTCGGCGCCGCCATGGCCGAAGATTTCTGCGCGCTCGCCGCAGCTCGGGCAGATGTAATAGCTCATATTCTCGACAAAGCCGAGCACCGGCACATCGACCTTCTGGAACATGTTGAGGCCCTTGCGCGCATCGATCAGAGCGATGTCCTGCGGGGTAGACACCACCACCGCGCCGGCAAGCTGGACCCGCTGGGCCATGGTGAGCTGGGCATCGCCGGTGCCGGGCGGCATGTCGACCACCAGAATATCCAGCTCGCCCCAATTGACGTCGCGCAGCATCTGCTCGAGCGCGCTCATCACCATCGGGCCGCGCCAGATCATGGCGGTGTCCTCTTCCACCAGATAGCCGATCGACATGGCGACAATGCCGTTGACGGCAACCGGGTTCATCTTGCTGCCGGTGACCTCGGGCAGCTTGTCCGAACCCAGCATGCGGGGCAGGGAGGGGCCGTAAATGTCGGCGTCGAGAATGCCGACGCGCTTGCCTTGGGCATGGAGCGCATAGGCCAGATTCACCGCCAGGGTGGATTTGCCGACGCCGCCCTTGCCACTGGCGACCGCGATGATCTGCTTGACGCCGGGGGCGAACACATCGACGCCGCTGACCGCCGCCGGCGCCTGGGGCGCCGCCTGGCCATTGCCGCCCTGGGGGGCATCGGCGGAGTTGGAATGGGCGGTGAGCACCGCGGTGACCGAGCTGCAGTCCGGAAGGGCCTTCACCGCCGCTTCGCAGGCCTTGCGCACCGGCTCCATCTGCTGGCCGCGCGCGGCATCGACTTCAAGCGCGAAGGCGACCTTGCCGTCCTTGACCACCAGACCCTTGACCATGTCGAGTTCCACGACGCTCTTGCCCTGGTCGGGGTCCATGATGTTTCCGAGTGCTTCGAGCACGATTTCCTTGGTGAGTAATGACATGTTTTCAGGTTCCGCTTGTCTGTTGCCGGGGTGCCGGGAAGGGCTTAAAATTAGTAATGTCTAATATGCATAAATTCGAACGATTATAAAGTAGAATTTATGCCGCTTATCCATCTGTGTTTCATTGTCGGCCATGCAATGTCTGTAATGCGGTCACAGTGACGCAAGGAAGGTTCTGCAGATCGCCCCTCAGACAGCGCATAGGCTGGTCAGGCTCGCCCAGATCGCTGACAATTGCCAGCGCCTCCGAGAAATCCTGGTCTTCGGTATAAGTATTGACGGTTATCAGAGTTTCAAGCCCCGCGGCGCCGGCCGACACGAGACCATTGCGCGAATCCTCCATCGCCAGGCACTGGCTTGGCGGCAGGTCGAGCTTCTCCAGGGCCAGCAGATAAAGATCGGGCGCCGGCTTCTTCACCGCCACCATATCGCCGGCGGCGATGGCCTCAAAGCTGTCCAGCACATCGGTGCCGAGGGTGCCCTCGAACAGGGCATAGAGCGGCTTGGTGTTGGTGGTGGTGGAAATGGCCAGCTTGACCCCGGCCTCGCGGGCCTCGTTGAAAATGCGCTCGATGCCCGGGCGCAGCGGCAGTGAGCCGTCCCGGACCATGTCCATATAGATGGCGGTCTTGCGCTCATGCATGCGCACCACCTCGTCATCGCCTGCGATGAAGCGGGCGGCATCGTCAGGGTGGTGATGGCGCAGGAAATGGCGGATGCGCTCCTTGCCGCCGGTGATCAGCAGCAACTGGCCGTAAAGCTCGCGGCTCCAGCTCCAGTTGAGGCCATATTCGGCAAATACCTTGTTGAAGGCCTCGCGGTGCGCTTCCTCGGTTTCGGCCAGGGTGCCGTCCACGTCGAATATCAGTGCTTTCAAGCTCATATCATCCACTTTCTAAACTATGTCCGGTGCGAGATCATCGACCCGCATGCCGTTTTCTCGCAACACGGTGATCAGGGTGTCGAGATGTTCGCGGCCTCTGGTCTCCAGCTCGATGACCACATAGGCGCCCTTGGCCGGCAGGGCCGAAAACCGCCGCTGATGCACCACTTCGATGACATTAGCGCCCTGATCGGCGATCAGCTTCGACAGGGTGGCGAGCTGGCCCGGCTGGTCGGCAAGCTCGACCCTGATGCGCCCAAGCCGCCCCTCGCGGGCGAGTTCGCGGTAAAGGATGTCGGCCAGCAGGCGGGTGTCGATATTGCCGCCGGTGAGCACCAGCCCCAGCTTGCGGCCGCGAAAACGCTCGGGATAGGCCAGCACCGCGGCGAGGCCGGCGGCGCCGGCGCCCTCGACCACGGTTTTCTCGATGTTGAGCAGCAGGCTGACCGCGCTTTCCAGCCGCGCCTCGTCCACCAGCACGATGTCGTCCACCAGGGCCGAGACCAGTTTTGAAGTGATCTCGCCCGGGGTCTTGACCGCGATGCCCTCGGCCAATGTGCTGCCGCCGCAGGGCGAAAGCTCGCCGCGCATGCGGTCGCGCATCGAGGGGTAGAGCTCGGCCTGAACCCCGACAATGTCGATATCCGGGTTGATGGCATGGGCGTAGATGCTCATGCCGGAGATCATGCCGCCGCCGCCAATGGGGAGGATCAGGCAGTCGAGATCCGGCACATCGGCCAGATATTCGATGGCGATGGTGCCCTGGCCGGCGATTACCGCCGGGTCGTCAAAGGGGTGGATGAAGGTCAGCTGTTCGTCTTCGGCCATGCGGGCGGCGAAGGCGGCGGCCTCCTCGAAGATGTCGCCATGCAGAATGATCCGCGCGCCGTGCACCCTGGTGCCCTCGACCTTGATGGCCGGGGTGGCCTTGGGCATGACGATGGTGGCCGGGATGCCGAGCCGGCTCGCGTGATAGGCCACCCCTTGCGCGTGATTGCCGGCCGACATGGCGATGACGCCGCGTTGTTTCTGTTCGGGCGAGAGCTGCAGCAGGCGGTGGAGCGCCCCGCGCTCCTTATAGGCGCCGGTGAATTGCAGATTCTCGAATTTCAGCCAGATCTCGGCCCCGAGCATTTTCGACAAGGTGATGCTGCGGCGCGCCGGGGTGTGCTGCACATAGGCGGAGATGGCCTTATGTGCGTTTTCGATATCCTGCCGGGTGATGGGCAGGGCCTGGTGCGGCCGGTCGGGCATGGGGGTGGTTTCCCGCTACTGATTGACATATCAGAGCATCTTTCGATCAACCAGAACCCATTCTGCTTCCTGATTGACGCTGGAATTCCAGAACCGAAACCGGCGAAATGCGCTGTCTGGCAACGGATAAGACCGGTTCGATTCCAGGCGCTGCGTCAATCGTAAAGCCTGTGACAGGACGGGCGATTTTGTCCCAAATCCGGCGTCAAGTCCCTTGACCGCACCCGGGGTGCGCTCTGCGATCCTTGACTTGACCCTGGAATAAAATCGCTCCGTCAGAATGATCCTGCATGATCGAAAGATGCTCTCGCGAGACGTTATGAACGCATATGCGACAAAAGTCCATCATGCGGGAGGCTCATTTTCGTGAACGAGCCGGTCCTTGGCGGCGCCGCGCCGGGTCAGACGAGGGAGAGGGTTTTCAGGGTCGCCATGCATTTGCAGCGGGTCTTCTGCAGCAGCGGCCATAATTTGCGCGATTGCTTGATCAGGCGCTTGATGCGCAGGCCGAGCCGGGTGGCGTGGACGTAGATATGCCCTTTCATGGTCACCGGCAGGATGGTCTCGAACAAGGTGAGATGCTGATCGCACCATTCGGACTTGTAGCGCGACTCGCCGACCGCCAGGTCGAACACCTCGAGCCCGTCCTTGCAGCATTCGGAAATGGCATAGCGCAGCACCACCTCGCCGGGGGAATAGCGCCGGATGTCCGGGTGGTCGGTCATGGTGTTCATCAGCCCGCAAATGCGGCCGCGATGAACGAGCCCCATCCAGGTGGCGGCGATATGGTCGCCCGCCTTCATGTAATAGATGCGCAATTGATGGCTGCCGCCATTCAGCCCGTTCAGGGCCAGGGTCTTGAAAAAGCCGCGCACGCCGGGATCGGCGAAAAAGTCGTGCACGCCCATATCCCTGAGGCGGACCGATTTCTGCCGGATCAGTTCGTCCATCACCGGGGCAAGCTCGGCGGTGTCGGAGACGGTGTGGAAGCTGAGCGGGTAGCGGCGGTTGAAGGTGCGCTCGCGTTTGCGGGCCTTCTTGATGGTGGAGGCGGTGCGCTTGGAGGCATAGAGCGCCTCGAAATCGTCCTGCAGCTTGATGGCGTGGGAATAGCTGGCGGTCGGCAGGGCGCTGATCGCGGCGAAGGGATTGGGGGTCTTTTCCCAGCTCGAAGGCTGGTCGCTCAGACGCACCACATCGATGGGCGGCAGCAGGCTGCGCACCCGGCGCAGCAGCCGGTGCAGCTTGTCCGGGTTCTGGCGCGCGATCCACTGGCGGTCGAACAGCCCCATGCGATAGGTGCTGTGCGAATCGCCGAGCCAGCTCAGAATCCTCAGGCCCCCCAGGGCATAATAACCCAGCGGCAGGATGAACAATGTGCTGCCATTGCTGGCGGCGCCATGCACCAGGCAGGGGGTCCAGTTCGAATGGCGGCCGGCATGACTGAACCAGTTGCTCAGCCAGTCGAAATTCTGAAACGTGGTGCACAGGGCCGCGCTCTCGAAGCTGCGCCAGACATCCTCAAGATCATGAAAATTGTGAAACAGCGACAATGTCAGGCCATCTTCAAACGCTAAAGACAGCGCTGCCTCCGGCATGAATGGCTGAAGTGGTAATGTATGTATCCCGATTTCACTCAATGGTTTTTGCCGGCACCGCAAGCTTTATGTTTTTAAGCTTCCGGGCGCCTGCTCCCTGTCCGTTTATTCCGCTTTTAAGATGTTTTATCAAAACTTCCTCAACAATTGGTTGGCATGATGCAGACAAATGTAATGATTGCAGGGATGGCTGAATGCACCATCTGAAAAGTACGATTTTCAAGGCGGGACTCAACTCGCTCTATTACACCGGAGCCTATCGGGCGCTGGCCCCTGCCTGGCAGGGGATGGGGGCCATATTGATGTTGCATCATGTGCGCCCCGGCGCCGATGCTGAGCGCAAAACCCGCTTTGCGCCCAATGGGATATTGGAAGTCTCGCCCGAGTTTCTCGACGCGGTGATCCGGCGTATCCGGGCCAAAAATA